>JBGSTI010000526.1:0-11297 GCA_041736605.1 Sphingomonadaceae bacterium | reverse complement strand
GGTCTGTCATGGGGTGCTTTGATTCGAGTAAGAAAAATTGCTGTCGTCATCCCCGCGAAGGCGGGGATCCATCACTTGCCGGAGAGGCCGCTAGCACCGGTGATGGATTCCCGCCTGCGCGGGAATGACGAATGATTGGATGCTGCTCAGCGCGGAATATCAATATAATCCAGCACCCGCATTTTTTCCATCAGCGGGCCGGAAAATTCCATCGGCGGTTCTTCGCGGCCAATCGCCCAGGCCATGATATCAACATCATCCTGTTCCAGCAGCGCCTCGAACCAGTCGAGTTCTTCCGCCGTGAACTCCTTGCCATAGCGGTCAAAAAAGCCGCCGATCATATAATCGGCCTCGCGGGTGCCCCGGTGCCACGACCGAAAGGCCAGCCTGCGGTGGCGGATGTCGCTTTCCATGCTCTGCCTCTTTCTTGTCGTGGGAATTGCTTTAAGGAATGAACGCCTAGCCATGCGACCGGAAAAGCTCAACACCCTGTTTGCCGCAGCTGACAGCCTAAAGGGCGTCGGCGAGGCCGTGGCGCGTCCGCTGGCGCGGCTGGACCTGACGCGGGTACGAGATTTTCTCTATCATTTGCCCAATGGCTTTGTGGACCGGCAGCGGATCGCAACGCTTGATGATGCGCCCAGCGGCAGCCAGGTTCTGGTCGAGCTTACGCCCGTGCAATATCGTGCCAGCGCCGGTCGCGGGCCGTTTCGTGTGCTGGCATCAGACAGTATCGGCAATATCTGCTCGCTGGCCTATTTCGGCCGCAATCAGGGCTGGGCGAAAAAGCTTTTCCCGCTGGGCGAGACCAAAATGGTCGCCGGGCGGCTCGATATCTATGGACAGGAATGGCAAATCGTCCATCCCGATCATGTGCTGGACGGTGCAGCGGCAGATCGCCTGCCTGCGCGCGAGGCGATTTATCCGTTGTCGGAAGGGATGACACAGGGGCGGCTGGCGGCGCTGATTGCACAGGCACTGGCCCGCACAGATGATTTGCCCGAATGGATTGAACCGGGCTTGCTCGATAAAATGGGCTGGCCCACATGGCGCGATGCCTTGCATCTGGTTCATGCCGGCCCGCATGGCACGGCGCGCGATAGGCTGGCCTATGACGAGCTGTTCGCCAACCAATTGGCGCTCACTTTGCTGCGCCAAGCCAATCGCACGCGCAAGGGCCAGCCATTGCGCGGTGATGGCAACCTGACCAGCCAGCTTCACCTACCCTTTGCGTTGACCGAGGCGCAGGCGCGTTCCATCGATGAAGTGCGCGGCGATATGGAGCAGGCCAGCCCGATGCTGCGCCTGTTACAGGGTGATGTGGGTTCGGGCAAGACCATGGTCGCGCTGCACGCGATGCTGATCGCGGTGGAGGCGGGGGCGCAAGCGGCATTGCTGGCCCCCACCGAAATTCTGGCGCGTCAGCATTTTGCCACGATCCGCAAGCAAGTGGCGGGCCTGATTGGTCGCAATGGCCAGCCGGTTGAGGTCGCGTTGCTGACGGGGCGTGACAAGGGCAAGGCGCGCGAAGCAACCTTGATGGGCATTGCCGATGGCGGCGTGCACATCATCATCGGCACCCATGCGATTTTTCAGGAGGCGGTGCAGTATCGCAACCTCGGCATGGTGGTGATTGATGAACAGCACCGCTTTGGCGTGGGCCAGCGGCTGATGCTGACGCAAAAGGGCAAGGGTGCCGCCCCGCATTGTCTGGCGATGACGGCGACGCCCATTCCGCGCACCCTGACGCTGAGCCATTATGGCGAAATGGACGTATCGCGGCTGGATGAACTGCCGCCGGGGCGTCAGCCGATTGATACGCGGGTAGTCTCCACCGACCGGCTGGATGATGTCGCCAATGCGCTGGCCCGGCATCTGTCAGAGGGCAAGCAAGCCTATTGGGTATGCCCGATGGTGACGGGCAGCGAGACCAGCGATCTGGCCGCGGCTGAGGAGCGTTTTGCAGCCCTTCAGGCGCGCTTTGGTGATGCGGTGGCTTTGGTCCATGGCCAGATGCGCGGCGAAGTGAAAGACGCCGCCATGGAGCGATTTGCCAGCGGCCAGGCAGGCCTGCTGGTCGCGACCACGGTGATTGAGGTGGGCGTCGATGTGCCCAATGCGACGCTGATGGTGATTGAACAGGCCGAACGCTTTGGCCTGGCGCAATTGCACCAGTTGCGCGGGCGTGTGGGGCGCGGGGAGGGGCAATCAACCTGCCTGTTGTTGCGCGGCAATGCCCTGTCGGAAACCGCGCGGCAAAGGCTGGCGCTGATGCGCGAAACGCAAGATGGTTTTCGCTTGGCGGAGGAGGATTTGCGGCTGCGCGGTGGCGGCGAAATTCTGGGCACGCGCCAATCGGGCGATTCGCCTTATCGCGTGGCAGAGCCGGAACAGGTTCAGCGCCTCTTGCCCATTGCGCATGATGACGCGCGGCTGCTGGTAGATCGCGATGGCGGGCTGGATGGTCCGCGCGGCGATGCGGCGCGGATGTGCCTATATTTGTTTGAGCGCGATTATGGAGTCAGCCTTCTGCGCAGTGGCTAACTGCCGTTATTATCGGTAACGGCGCAAGCGCGAATTGGGCTTGATGGCTTCGACAAGGCCCAAAAATTCATCCTGCCGGATCACCCGTTCCAGCTGAAAACCGGCGCGATCGCCGACCAGCCAGATCAGATGCGCTTCCATATTGCCGATGGTCGGGAATCGCACCGTAATGCGCTCACCACGTCCGATGGGCAGTTCGCCCTCGGTCATAAAGCCATTGGCCGACATGTTGATGATATGCACTTTGATATCGCCCAGACGGCGATGCTCGGCAAATGCGACATGATCGACAGAATGCCGGGCGGCACGCCGTTGATCGGTCACTGATAATGCGGCACCTCTGCTCATGGCAATCCTTACGCGGTTGGCGGTCTACCGTCCGGCTATGCCAGCCAAGTGCCAACAAAACGTAAAATCGCGCGGCAAATTTTTGCGAAGAGGTGCAGAAATCAGGCGGTAAAGTCTAGAATCCCATGCTTTTTCTTGCCCGATGATAGGCGCACTGGCTCATCTGAACGGGCAACATGCTGCGATTCGTCGGTCACTTTCTCGCCATTTACGCGCGCGCCGCCACCAGCGATCAGCCGCCGGGCCTCGCCTTTCGATGTCGCCAGACCTAGCCCGATCAGTGCATCGATGATGCCAATGCCATCGCCGCTAACAGCAAAGCGGGGCAAGTCTTCGCCAAGGCCAGCTTGCTCAAATGTCGCGCGCGCCGTTTCATTGGCCTTGTCCGCTGCCTCTGTGCCACGGCACATGGCGGTGGCGGCATCGGCCAGAATTTTCTTGGCGTCGTTAATCTCTGCGCCTTGCAAAGCCTCCAGCCGCGCAATTTCATCGAGCGGCAGATCAGTGAACAGGCTCAGGAACCGCCCGACATCGGCATCCTGTGTGTTGCGCCAGAATTGCCAATAGTCATAAGCGGGCAGGGCGTCTTCATTCAGCCACACCGCACCCTTTTCGGTCTTGCCCATCTTGCCGCCATCGGCGAGCGTGATCAAAGGCGTGGTGACGCCATAGACTTCGGTGCCATCCACCCGCCGGGCAAGCTCAACGCCGTTGATGATATTGCCCCATTGATCCGATCCGCCCATCTGCAATCGGCATTCCGCACGGCGCGACAGTTCCAGAAAGTCATAGGCCTGCAGGATCATGTAGTTGAATTCGAGGAAGCTCAAGGATTGCTCGCGGTCCAGCCGCAGCTTCACCGATTCAAAACTTAGCATCCGGTTGATCGAGAAATGCTGGCCGATATCGCGCAAGAACGGGATATATTCCAGCTTGTCGAGCCATTCGGCATTATCGACCATGATCGCATCGGTCGGCCCATCACCAAAGGTGAGGAAGCGTTCGAACACGCGCTTGATCGAGGCGACATTGTCCTTGATAACATCAACGGTCAGCATTCGCCGCGCTTCATCCTTGAAGCTGGGATCGCCAATCTTGCCGGTGCCGCCGCCCATCACGACGATTGGTTTATGCCCTGCCTGCTGCAACCGGCGCAGCAGCATGATCTGCACCAGAGAGCCAACATGCAGCGACGGCGCGGTGGGATCAAAGCCGATATAGCCTGGCACAATGCCTTTGCATGCCAACGCATCAAGCGCCGCCGCATCGGTAACCTGGTGGATATAGCCCCGGTTTGACAGGGTGCGCAGCAATTCGGATTGATATTGGGTCATAACGGCGCGGCGCTTAGCATGGCGGGGCGGGGAAGGGAACTGCCTTGGGTGTTTGCGATGACCTCAAAAATCCTCCCCATTCACTTGTAATGGGCCAGTTCCATCGATCGATCCTCCCCATCGACTTGCGATGGGGAGGTGGCAGGCGCGCAGCGACTGACGGAGGGGCCATTTGTTACGTTGCAATACCCCCTCCACCATTCGCTTCGCGAACGGTCCCCCTCCCCATCGCAAGTCGATGGGGAGGATCATGACTTGCCCCATCGCAGCTTTTTGGCCAACACTCGCAAGATGACCAAGCTCACCTTGCAATGCCATCCCAGCACCCCGTGCGGCACAGATATCAGTATCTCCGGCGAAATCCGTCGCGCCGCCGTTGACCGGCTGGCGCTGCATTATGTCATCACAGGCGACATCGCCGCGCTGAAAGTCCCCACGCCAAAGCCCGGCGACAAATTTGACGGCCTGTGGAAGACCACCTGTTTCGAGCTGTTTTTCCGCGTGCCCGGCGAGGATCGCTATGGCGAATTCAACCTCTCGCCATCAAGCCAGTGGGCGGCCTATCAATTCACCAGCCACCGCATCGGCAGCGTCGATATGGTTCTGCCCTGGTTCCCGCAGATCGTGACGCACCTTAGCGCGACGGAACTTGCCATCGATGCCGAAGTGCCACTGATCGCGCCTTGGTCCGGCGCGCCGCTCGATATCGGTATGACCACGGTGATTGAGGAAGCTGGTGGCCGCCTCTCATATTGGGCGCTTGCGCATCCGCCCGAAGCGCCCGATTTCCATCATCCCACTTGCTTTGTGCATCATTTGGAGGCAGCGGCCTGACATGCAATTTGGACTGGACCGCCTGATCGCCGATGCGTCGCTGCGCGCGCCCCTTAAGGGGCAGCGCGTGGCTTTGCTCGCGCATCCCGCCTCGCTCACCGCCGATCTCACCCATGCGCTCGATGCGCTGGCTGCGTGCCCGGAGATCACGCTCACCGCCGCTTTCGGGCCGCAGCATGGGCTGAAGGGTGACAAGCAGGATAATATGATCGAATCGCCCGATTATCGCGATCCAGTCCACGGGATTCCGGTGTTCAGTCTCTATGGCGAGGTCCGCCGCCCGACGGCAGAGATGATGGACACGTTCGATGTGGTGCTGATCGATCTTCAGGATCTGGGCTGCCGTATCTATACCTTCATCACCACCTTGCTCTACATTCTGGAAGCCGCAGCGGAGCATAAAAAGGACGTCTGGGTGCTGGATCGCCCCAATCCCGCTGGTCGCCCGGTCGAGGGGCTGACCTTGCTGGCCGGCTATGAAAGCTTTGTTGGCGCGGGGCCGATGCCGATGCGCCACGGGCTGACCTTGGGCGAGATGGGCCATTGGTTTGTCGATCATTTTGCGCTGGACGTGGACTATCGCGTCATTGCCATGCAGGACTGGCAACCAGACGTCGCCCCCGGTTTCGGCTGGCCAGTGGCCGACCGGCTGTGGATCAACCCCAGCCCCAATGCCGCCAATCTCAACATGGCGCGCGCCTATGCCGGCACCGTGATGCTGGAGGGCGCGACTTTAAGCGAAGGGCGCGGCACCACCCGACCGCTGGAAATTTTCGGCGCGCCCGATATCGATGCCCGCGCCGTGATTGCCACGATGCATGACATTGCGCCGCAATGGCTGACCGGCTGTGCCTTGCGTGAAATCTGGTTTGAGCCGACCTTTCACAAGCATGTCGGCCAGATGTGCCACGGCGTGCATATCCATGCCGAGGGTGCAGCCTATGACCATGCGGCGTTTCAGCCGTGGCGGGTGCAGGCGCTGGCGTTCAAGGCGATCCGCAGCCTCTATCCCGATTATCCTTTGTGGCGCGGGGAAGAGTTCAAATATGAATATACCAACGGCCTGCTGGCCATCGATGTGATCAATGGCGGTCCAGCCTTGCGCGAATGGGTGGATAATCCCGCCAGTACGGCAGATGATCTGGATGCGCTCACCAAGCCTGATGAAGCGGCGTGGATCGAGGTAAGAAAGCCGTTTTTGCTGTATTGATCGTTGTTCAATGCTTATCGGGCGGTCGCACTTTGGCGATGATTGATACCAGCACGAACGAAATGATCATAAGCAGATACCAGCTGCCATATTTGGCGAACGACACCATTTTCCAGCCATCGCGCTGATCGGGATAGGTCCAGGCATTGGCGAACGTGCCGATATTCTCGGCAAACCAGATGAACAACGCCACCAGACCAAAGCCGACCAGCATCGGCATGCGGCGGTGCGTCGCCAGTGGCTTGAACCACACCTGACAGCGCCAGAATAGCAAGGCCGTGGCGGCAAACAACAGCCAGCGCAGATCCACGAACCAATGATGCGCAAAGAAGTTCACATAGATGGCGGCTGCCAAAACATAGGTGGCCCATGCGGGCGGATAGCCGGAAAAGCGAAAGTCGAAAATCCGCCAGACGCGGGCGATATAGCTGCCCACCGCTGCGTACATAAAGCCTGAGAATAGCGGCACAGCGCCGATATGCAGCACGCTGTCCTCTGGATAGATCCATGATCCCGCGGCGGTTTTGAACAATTCCATGATCGTGCCAACGACATGAAAAATCAGGATCACTTGCGCCTCGCGCCAGGTTTCCAGGCGAAAGGCCAGCATCGCGGCCTGAATGCCAATTGCGCCAAGCGTGAGGAAATCATAACGGTGGAGTGGCGCGGTATCGGGATACCAAAGATGGGTCACCAGCAACAAGCCAAGCATCAGCCCGCCAAACAGGCAGGCCCAGCCTTGCTTGAACCCGAATACCAGAAATTCGAACAGCCAGCCTTTCCAGCCGGGCAGGCGCTACATCGCCTCCAGCCGCTGGCGGACGCCATGAAAGCGGCTGACAGGTGTTTGTAACGGCGGCGGTGCGCTCACTTCTTGCGGCTAAGCTCGCGCATCGCATCGTCCAGCCCGTCAAGGGTGAGGGGGTACATGCGCCCGCCCATCATGTCCTTGATCATCTTGACGCTTTGCGAATAGCCCCATTGGTTTTCGGGCACCGGGTTGAGCCACGCGCTGCTGGGATAGGTGTTGGTGAAACGCTGCATCCACACCGCACCGGCTTCTTCGTTGAAATGCTCAACCGAGCCGCCCGGATGGCTGATTTCATAAGGGCTCATCGACGCATCGCCGATGAAGATCACTTTGTAATCATGGCCATATTTGTGAAGGATATCCCAAGTCGGGGTACGCTCGGCAAAGCGGCGGCGATTATCTTTCCACAGCCCTTCATAGGGGCAATTGTGGAAATAGAAGAATTCCATGTTCTTAAATTCGGCCGTCGCGGCGCTGAACATTTCCTCGCACAGCTTGATGAACGGGTCCATCGATCCGCCAACATCCAGCAGCAGCAATAGCTTAACCGCATTATGCCGTTCGGGGCGCATGCGGATATCAAGCCAGCCTTGGCGCGCCGTGCCGTTGATCGTGCCTTCAATGTCCAGCTCGTCGGCGGCGCCTTCGCGGGCAAAGCGGCGCAGACGGCGCATGGCGATCTTGATATTGCGCGTGCCCAGCTCGCGCTTACTATCGAGATTCTGGAACTCGCGCTTTTCCCACACCTTCACCGCGCGCTTGTGCTTGCTTTCGCCACCAATGCGCACGCCTTCGGGATTATAGCCCGAATTGCCAAAGGGCGATGTGCCGCCAGTGCCGACCCATTTATTGCCGCCCTCATGGCGCTTTTGCTGTTCCTCCAGTCGCTGCTTGAGCGTGTCCATCAGCTCGTCCCAGCTGCCCATGGCCTCGATCTTGGCCATTTCTTCGGGCGTCAGGAATTTTTCAGCGACAGCTTTCAGCCAGTCGGACGGGATATCCACCGGCTGGGTGCCGTAATCAGTGAGCAGGCCTTTAAATACCTTGTTGAACACCTGATCGAATCGGTCGAGCAGGCCTTCATCCTTCACGAAAATCGCGCGCGACAGATAATAGAATTCCTCAGGCGTCCGCCCGATTACGTCCTTATCTAGCGCCTCCAGCAGCACCAGATGCTCTTTCAAGCTGGCCTGAATGCCGGCTGTGCGCAGTTCATCGAGAAAGTTGAAGAACATCCCTGTCGCCTTTCGCTCCCGCTCAGATTACCCGTTGCGGCGCGCCATGAAGGCCAGACGTTCGAACAGCATGATATCCTGCTCGTTCTTGAGCAGCGCACCGTGCAGCGGCGGGATCGCCTTGGTGGGATCGCGGTTTTGCAGAACGTCCAATGGCATGTCTTCGGCCAGCAACAGTTTCAGCCAATCGAGCAATTCTGATGTGCTGGGCTTTTTCTTGAGGCCGGGGACTTCGCGGACTTCGTAGAAAATGTCCATCGCCTTGGACACCAGGGTCTTCTGAATATCGGGGAAGTGAACGTCGATGATCGCCTGCATCGTATTGCGATCAGGGAACTTGATATAGTGGAAGAAACAGCGGCGCAGAAAGGCGTCAGGCAATTCCTTTTCATTGTTCGATGTGATGACGACGATGGGGCGTTCCTTCGCCTCGATCCGCTGCTGCGTTTCATAGACGTCAAAGCTCATCCGGTCGAGTTCCTGCAACAGATCGTTAGGAAATTCGATATCGGCCTTGTCGATTTCGTCGATCAGCAGAACGGGCAGTTCAGGCGCGGTGAACGCTTCCCACAATTTGCCCTTTTTGATGTAGTTTGCGATGTCGTGAACGCGCTCATCGCCCAATTGGCCATCGCGCAGACGTGCCACCGCGTCATATTCATACAGGCCCTGCTGTGCCTTTGTGGTCGATTTGACGTTCCATTCGATCAAAGGCGCGCCGGTGGCCTTGGCGATTTCATGCGCCAGCACGGTCTTGCCGGTGCCGGGTTCGCCCTTGACCAGCAAGGGACGACGCAGAAGCACGGCGGCGTTCACCGCCACTTTCAGATCATCGGTTGCCACATAATTGCTGGTGCCTTCAAAACGCTTCATGCCGCTGTCCTGCCTTGTTGGGTTAATCGCTTGATTAAGCCCTAAGCAGGATAGCGGCATGGTGCAAGAGTTTTGGGGCGGGCGCGCTGGCCCTTATTGATCCAGGAAGCACCGCATCTTGCGCGAGCGGCTGGGGAGCTTGAGCTTGCGCAGCTCCTTGGCCTCGATCTGGCGGATACGCTCGCGCGTAACCGAGAATTGCTGGCCAACTTCTTCCAGCGTGTGATCGGTGTTCATGCCGATGCCGAACCGCATGCGCAGCACGCGCTCTTCGCGCGGGGTCAGGCTGGCCAGAACGCGGGTGACGGTTTCTTTCAGGTTGGCCTGAATCGCCGCATCCACCGGAATGATCGCGTTCTTGTCTTCGATGAAATCGCCCAGATGGCTGTCTTCTTCGTCGCCAATCGGCGTTTCGAGGGAGATCGGTTCCTTGGCGATTTTCATCACCTTGCGAACCTTTTCCAGCGGCATGGAAAGGCGCTCTGTCATTTCCTCCGGCGTCGGTTCGCGGCCCTGCTCGTGCAGGAACTGGCGGCTGGTGCGCACCAGCTTGTTGATCGTTTCGATCATGTGCACCGGAATACGGATCGTGCGCGCCTGATCGGCAATCGAGCGGGTGATCGCCTGACGAATCCACCAGGTCGCATAGGTGCTGAACTTATACCCACGGCGATATTCGAACTTATCGACCGCCTTCATCAGGCCGATATTGCCCTCCTGGATAAGATCCAGGAATTGCAGGCCGCGATTGGTGTATTTCTTGGCGATGGAAATCACGAGGCGCAGATTGGCCTCAACCATTTCCTTCTTGGCGATACGCGCTTCGCGCTCGCCCTTTTGCACCATGTTGACAATACGTCGAAATTCGGGAAGCGACATGCCAGTATTGGCGGCAATATCGGCGATTTCAGCGCGGATACGCTCAACGGCCTCGGCTTCATTGGTGGCAAAGGCGGCCCATTTCTTGTCGGTGCCCGCCATCTGGTCCAGCCAGGCTTCGTCCAGCTCACGGCCCATATAGCTGTCAAGGAAGGCCTTGCGCGGCACCTTGTGGCGTTCGGCCAGACGCAGCATCTGCCCGCCCAAAGCGGTCAGGCGGCGATTGAACGAATAAAGCTGATCGACCAGATATTCGATCTTGGTCGCATGGAATTGCACCGATTCCACCTCGGCGGTCAGCTCTTCGCGCAGCTTTTGATATTTGGTTTCGGCCGACACGGCATAATCATCGCCCAGGCTCATCGCCTGCATGCGTTCGCCTTGCAGCTTGGAAAATTTGCGGAACAGATCGGTGATGCGGCCAAAACGCTCCAGCGCCTCTGGCTTTAGCGCCGCTTCCATCTGGGCGAGGGAAAGGGTGTTGTCCTCTTCCTCTTCCTCCACCGGACGGCGGGCGCGACGTTCGGTCAGATCGTCTTCGTCATCGTCATTATTGGCTTCGGGTTCGTCCTCGACGTCCTCTTCTTCCTTATAGGAAGGGCCAGCGGTTTTTTCGCTGATTTCGTCGTCATCACCGTCTTCGCCATCGCCTTCAAGGCTTTCAGGCGCCGGCTCCTTGGACAGCATGGCATCAAGATCAAGGATCTCGCGCAGCTGCATTTCGCCGTCATTCAGCGCATTGGACCAGTCGATAATCGCGTGGAACGTAATCGGGCTTTCGCACAGGCCCAGAATCATGGTGTCGCGGCCAGCTTCGATGCGCTTCGCAATGGCGATTTCGCCCTCGCGGCTGAGCAGTTCGACCGCGCCCATTTCGCGCAGATACATGCGCACCGGATCATCGGTGCGATCCATGCTTTCTTTTTTCTTTTCAAGAACCAGCTTCTCGCCGGTTTCCTCGACTTCTTCTTCCTCTTCCTCGTCGCGCGCCGGCTCATCGCCATCGGCCGCTTCTTCATCGTTTTCGACGATATTGACGCCCATTTCCGAGATCGCGGACATCACGTCTTCGATCTGCTCCGACGACATCTGGTCCTGCGGCAGGGCTTCGTTCAGCTCGTCATAGGTGATATAGCCACGACGCTTAGCCTTGCTCAGCAGCTTCTTGATCGAGGCTTCGTTAAGGTCGATCAGCGGGGCATCACCGCTGTCAATTGGGTCCGTCGTTG
>JBGSTI010000524.1:0-4565 GCA_041736605.1 Sphingomonadaceae bacterium | reverse complement strand
CATGCAGGAACTGGCCGAACTGCTCAGCCTTGAGCATGGCAAGGTCGTTGCTGATTCCAAGGGCGATATTCAGCGCGGACTGGAAGTCATCGAATTTTGCTGCGGCATCCCGCATGTGCTGAAGGGCGAATATACCCAGGGCGCAGGCCCCGGCATTGACGTCTATTCGATGCGCCAGCCCATCGGCATTGGTGCAGGCATTACACCGTTCAACTTCCCCGCGATGATCCCATTGTGGATGAGCGGCGTGGCAATTGCGACCGGAAATGCCTTTATCATCAAGCCCAGCGAGCGTGATCCTTCGGTGCCAGTGCGTCTGGGCGAGCTGTTCCTTGAAGCTGGCCTACCCGAGGGCATCTGCCAGGTCGTGCATGGTGACAAGGAAATGGTCGATGCCATTCTGGATCACCCGGCCATTGGCGCGATCAGCTTTGTCGGGTCATCTGACATTGCCCATTATGTCTACAATCGCGGCGTCGCCAATGGCAAGCGCGTGCAGGCGATGGGCGGGGCCAAGAATCATGGTATCGTGATGCCCGATGCGGATCTGGATCAGGTGGTCAATGATCTGGCAGGCGCGGCCTTTGGCTCGGCGGGCGAACGCTGCATGGCGTTGCCGGTTGTGGTGCCGGTTGGCGATGAAACGGCTGAACGCTTGAAGGCCAAGCTGATCCCCGCCATCGAGGCTTTGCGCGTTGGCGTGTCGACCGATGCCGAGGCGCATTATGGTCCGGTGGTGACGCAAGCGCATAAAGAAAAGGTCGAAGGCTGGATCACGAAATGCGCGGCGGAAGGCGCAGAGCTGGTCGTCGATGGCCGCGGCTTTACCTTGCAGGGCCATGAAAAGGGCTTTTTCATCGGCCCGACCTTGTTCGATCATGTTACCACCGACATGGAAAGCTATAAGGAAGAAATCTTTGGCCCCGTGCTGCAAATGGTGCGCGCGCCCGATTTTGAAACCGCGCTGGCGCTGCCCAGCAAGCACCAATATGGCAATGGCGTGGCGATCTTTACCCGCAACGGCCATGCGGCGCGCGAATTCGCGGCGCGGGTGAATGTCGGCATGGTGGGCATCAACGTGCCGATCCCGGTGCCGGTGGCCTATCACACATTCGGCGGCTGGAAGCGGTCTGCCTTTGGTGATACCAACCAGCACGGCATGGAAGGCGTGAAGTTCTGGACCAAGGTCAAGACCATCACCGCCCGCTGGCCCGATGGCTCGCCTGATGGCAGCAACAGCTTTGTTATTCCTACGATGGGTTAAGGATTACCGTTTGTGAACAATCAGTTCGACCTGACCGAAGACCAGCGCGCCATTCAGGATATGGCGCGCAAATTTACCGCCGATGCCATTACGCCGTTCGCGGCGGAATGGGATGAGAAACACATTTTTCCGCGCGATACGATCAAAGCGGCGGCAGAGCTTGGCTTTGGCGCGATCTATGTATCGGAAGGCTCGGGCGGCATCGGTTTGGGTCGGCTGGAAGCAGCGTTGATCATGGAGGCGATGGCCTATGGCTGTCCCTCCACATCGGCGTTCATTTCGATCCACAATATGGCCGCGTGGATGATCGACACCTATGGCTCGGACGATCTGAAGGGCCGCTATCTGCCCGACCTGATCGGGATGGACAAGATCGCGTCCTATTGCCTGACCGAACCATCATCTGGATCAGACGCCGCTGCGCTCAAGACCAAGGCGGTGCGCGATGGTGATCATTATGTGCTCAACGGTTCGAAGCAGTTCATTTCGGGCGGCGGCGAGAATGAAGTCTATGTCGTCATGGTCCGCACCGGCGATGATGGGGCCAAGGGCATTTCGTGTCTGGTGATCGATAAGGACATGCCGGGGGTCAGCTTTGGCGCAAATGAGCGCAAGCTGGGCTGGCATTCGCAGCCGACCGCGCAGGTGATTTTTGAGGATGCGCGCGTGCCCGTCGCCAATTTGGTGGGCAGCGAGGGGCAGGGCTTTGCCATTGCCATGTCGGGCCTTGACGGCGGCCGCCTCAATATCGGGGCATGCTCGCTGGGCGGGGCGCAACGCTGTCTGGATGAGGCCATTGCCTATACCAAAGACCGCCAGCAATTTGGCAAGGCGATTGCCGATTTCCAGAACACGCAGTTCATGCTGGCCGATATGGCCACCGATCTCGAAGCATCGCGGGCGTTGCTCTATCTCGCCGCTGGCAAGGTGACGGCGAACGCGCCCGACAAGACCCGCTTTGCCGCCATGGCCAAGCGGCTTGCCACCGATAATGGCAGCAAGATTGTCAACGATGCGCTGCAACTGTTTGGCGGCTATGGCTATTTGCAGGATTATCCGATTGAGCGTTTCTGGCGTGACCTGCGCGTGCATTCGATCCTGGAGGGCACCAATCAGGTAATGCGGATGATTGTTGGCCGGGATTTGCTGAAATGAGCGACGCCGAAACCGCGCCCGATGTGCTGTCCCGCATCACCGGGCGCATTGGCCATCTCAGCCTCAATCGTCCCAAGGCGATCCATGCACTGACACTGGATATGGTCCACGCCATGACCGCGGCACTGCTGGAATGGCGCGACGATCCGGCGGTCGAAGCGGTGATTATAGATCATGCCGAAGGACGCGGATTTTGCGCCGGTGGTGACATTGCGTTTCTACGCAATTCGGCGCTCAATGACGGCGGTGTATCGGGCCGAAAATTCTTCCATGACGAGTATCAGCTCAACCATCTGATGTTCACCTATGCCAAGCCCATTGTGGCGTTCATGGACGGCATCACGATGGGCGGCGGTGTCGGTATTTCGCAGCCCGCGCGTTTCCGCGTGGCGACGCAGAACACGCGGCTGGCGATGCCCGAAACCGGTATTGGCCTGTTTCCCGATGTCGGCGGGGGCTGGTATCTGTCGCGGCTGGAGGGACGGGTTGGCCCGTTTCTGGCGCTGACAGGCGCGCGGCTGGATGGTGCTGAATGCCTCGCTTTGGGCCTTGCCACGCATTATCTGGAAGCCGAACAACTGGACGCCGCCAAGGCGCGGATCGCTGAGCATCCTGACCGGATTGGCGGCATATTGTCTGATCTTGCCACATCAGCGCCGCCCGCGCGGATTACCAACAATCTGGACCAGATCAACCGCCTGTTCGCTAGCGACCGGTTGGAGGATATCGTGTCGGCCTTGGAAGCCGATGGGTCTGACTGGGCGATCAAGGAACGCGCGACGTTGGGTACCAAAAGCCCGCAGACCTGCAAAGTCGCGCTGCGCCAATTGGCCACCAGCTTGGGTCTGCCCGATTTCGCCGCCAATATGGAAATGGAATACCGCATTGGCGCGCGCGTGCTGACTCGCCCCGATTTTGCCGAGGGCGTGCGCGCGGTGATTGTCGACAAGGACAATGCGCCGGTATGGAACCCGGCTACGCCCGAGGGTGTGACTGACGATTTGCTCGACGCCATTTTTGCGCCCTTGCCGGAAGGTGAGGAGTGGGTGCCATTGAATTAACTTTCGTCATGCCGAACCACGGTCAGCATAACGTATTGGGAGAGTTTTGAACCATGACCTATCAATCCATCCTTGTTGAACAGCGCGATGCCGTCACGCTGATCACGCTCAACCGGCCACATGCGCTCAATGCGCTGAACGCGGCGGTACTCGAAGAGCTGATCACCGCCTTTGCGGCGTTTGAGGCTGATCCTGGCCAGCGGTGCGCCATCCTGACCGGTTCGGGCGAAAAGGCCTTTGCGGCGGGCGCGGACATTAAGGAAATGGCCGAAAAGCCTGCCGCCGAGTTTTACAGCACAGACTTTTTCAGTCGCTGGACCAGCCATCTGGTCAAGACCACGCGCAAGCCGTGGATTGCGGCGGTCAATGGCTTTGCGCTGGGCGGTGGCTGCGAATTGGCGATGATGGCCGATTTCATCATCGCATCGGAAAACGCGAAATTCGGCCAGCCCGAAATCAAGCTGGGCGTCGCGCCCGGCATGGGCGGATCCCAGCGGCTGACCCGTGCGATTGGCAAGGCCAAGGCGATGGAAATGTGCCTGACGGGCCGGATGATGGGCGCGGAAGAGGCAGAACGCAGCGGCCTTGTAGCGCGTGTCGTGCCGCTGGCTAGCCTGATCGACGAAGCGGTGAAGACCGCTACGGAAATCGCCGCAATGCCGCCACTGGCCGCGATTGCGAACAAGGAAATGGTCAATTCGGCCTTTGAAACCACGCTGGATCAAGGGCTGGTGATGGAACGCCGCATCTTCCAGGTGCTCACCGCGACCGAGGACAAGGCCGAAGGCATGGCGGCGTTTATCGAAAAGCGGGCCGGGATTTGGCAGGGTAAATAGTTTCAAAATGCCCTTTCCCCTTCAGGGGAGAGGGTTGGGAGAGGGGGCTGAAATCAGCAATGCCCCTCTCCAATTCCGGCTAAGGCGCTGCGCGTCAAGCCTCCATATCCTCTCCCCTAAAGGGGAGAGGAAACCGGAGAATCAAAATGAAAATCGCCTTTATCGGCCTCGGTAACATGGGCGGCGGCATGGCCGCGAACCTCGTCAAGGCAGGCCATGATGTCCATGCGTTTGATCTGTCGCCCGATG
>JBGSTI010000517.1:0-4684 GCA_041736605.1 Sphingomonadaceae bacterium | reverse complement strand
TGAACGTGGTCGGCGATCTGTTTGGCGAGGGCAAGATGTTCCTGCCGCAGGTAGTGAAATCCGCCCGCGTCATGAAGAATGCGGTCGCGCATCTGTTCCCCTATAGCGAGGCCGTGAAGGACCCCAATGCCAAGGGCAAGGGCCGGATCATCATGGCCACGGTGAAGGGCGATGTGCACGATATCGGCAAGAATATCGTGGGCGTGGTGTTGCAATGCAATGGCTATGAAATCATCGATCTGGGCGTGATGGTGCCATGGACCGAAATTCTGCGCGCCGCCAAAGAGCATGATGTGGATATTATCGGCCTGTCGGGCCTGATCACCCCGTCGCTCGACGAAATGGTGACCGTGGCCGAGGAAATGCAGCGCGAAGGCTTCAAAATCCCGCTGATGATCGGCGGCGCAACCACATCCAAGGT
This sequence comes from Sphingomonadaceae bacterium, assembly GCA_041736605.1. Taxonomy (GTDB): domain Bacteria; phylum Pseudomonadota; class Alphaproteobacteria; order Sphingomonadales; family Sphingomonadaceae; genus JBGSTI01. The sequence continues at coordinate 4,263 of JBGSTI010000517.1, read as the reverse complement.
GCACACCGCTTTGCGCATCGCGCCAGCCTATGAAGGGCCGGTGATCCACGTGCTCGATGCCAGCCGCGCCGTGGGCGTTGCCTCGACTTTGGTCAGCGACACGCTGGCTGACAAGTTCGTGGCCGATACGGCGGCTGAATATGCGCATATCCGCGATGCCCGCGCGGGCAAGACTGCGCGCCCGCTGGCGACGCTGGAGGAAGCGCGCGCCAATGGCTTTGTCATCAACGAAGAGCTGAAAGCACCAGCACCGCTGCACCCCGGCGTGCATGTGTTCGAAGACTGGCCATTGGAGGAACTTCGCGATCATATCGACTGGACGCCGTTTTTCCGCGCCTGGGAACTGGCGGGCAATTATCCCGCCATTCTGGACGATGAAATTGTCGGTGAAAGCGCGCGAAACCTGTTTGCCGATGCACAGGCGATGCTCGACAAGATCATCAATGAAAAATGGCTGAAAGCACGCGGCGTTGCCGGTTTCTGGCCATGCGCGCGCGAGGGCGATGACGTGGTGATCTATCTGGACGACGAACGCCATGTCCGCCTGCCTTTCCTGCGTCAGCAAATCGCCAAACGCGAGGGCCGCGCCAATATGTGCTTGGCCGATTTCATCAGCCCCGATGGCGACTGGATCGGCGGCTTTGCCGTGACCACCGGCCATGGCATCGAAACGCATCTGGCCCAGTTCAAGGCGCATCATGATGATTATTCGGACATCTTGCTGAAAGCCCTCGCTGATCGCCTGGCCGAAGCCTTTGCCGAAAGCCTGCACGCGCATGTCCGCCGCAATCTGTGGGGCTATGCCGCCGATGAGCAATTGAGCAACGAGGCGCTGATCCGCGAGGAATATCACGGCATCCGCCCTGCGCCGGGCTATCCCGCCTGCCCCGATCACAGCCTGAAACCGACCTTGTTCGAATTGCTCAACGCCACGCCCAATACCGGCATCACGCTGACCGAAAGCATGGCGATGCTGCCCACGGCAGCCGTATCTGGCTTCTATTTCGCGCATCCCGAATCGGAATATTTTGGCGTGGCCAAGGTCGGCGACGATCAGGTAACCGATTACGCGACACGGCGCGGATGGGATGAAGGCACGGCGCGGCGTTGGTTGCGGCCCAATTTGGATTGATCTGCAACGCTTTGCATTGCGCAGCGATGGAATAGACCGTCGCTTTGCTATAGCGTCGACCTGTTGAAACAAAATCGTCATTGCGAGCGCACGCGAAGCAATCCAGACCGACTTTGAACTGTTTTGCTTCGCTGGCGCTCGCAATGACGGCTATGTCCAACCAAATCAGAAAGACCGCTTCACAAGCCATGCCCGCAAGCGAACTCAGCATCTATTTCTTTGCCCAGATGGCGGTGATCCTGATCGCCTGCCGTGTGGTGGGCTATGCCGGGCAACGCTGGCTGGGCCAGCCGCAAGTGGTGGGTGAGATGATTGCTGGGGTCATCCTTGGCCCATCACTGTTCGGCATGCTCGCGCCTGAATTGCAGGCCAGCCTGTTTCCAGAGGAAAGTCGCAAGACGCTTTATGTCGTCGCGCAACTGGGCGTCGGGCTTTACATGTTCTTGGTCGGCCTAGAGTTTCGCTCCGATCTGTTCCGCCAGAATATCAAAAGTGCGGTCAGTGTATCAGTGGCAGGCATGGCCGCACCCTTTGTGGTCGCCATTGTCATAACGCCCATGCTGCTGGGCATTCCCGGCCTGTTCGCGCCCGATGTCAATCAGGCCGAAGCCACCCTGTTCATGGGCGCAGCGATTGCCATTACCGCCTTTCCCATGCTGGCGCGGATCATCCACGAACGCGGCCTTTCGGGCAGTGCGCTGGGCACGTTGTCGCTATCGGCAGGCGCCATTGATGATGCGGCGGCGTGGATCGTTCTCGCCATCGTGCTGGCCAGTTTCGGCGGCGGGGCGATTGTGGCGATCAAGGCGATTGGCGGCGCAGCGATCTTTGTGATCATCATGCTCACCATTGGCCAGCGTGCGCTGCGCCGCTTGGCGATCTGGGCCGACCGCGAGGGCAATATCTCGCAAACATTGCTGGCGCTAACGCTGATCCTGTTCATGAGCGCGGCGTTTTTCATGGACTGGGTGGGCATTCACGCGGTGTTTGGCGGTTTCGTGCTGGGCGCAATGATGCCGCGCGGCTTTTTCGCCAATGAAGTGCGCAAGCAATTGGAACCCGTCACGGTTGTGCTGCTGCTCCCGGCGTTTTTCACCTATTCGGGCCTCAACACGCAATTGTCGCTGATTGCCGATCCGGCGCTGGCGGGGATGACGCTGCTGATCCTGAGCGCATCGATTCTGGCCAAGGGCGGCGCGTGCTGGGCCGCCGCGCGGCTGACCGGCCATGATAATCGCACCGCCATGGGCGTCGGCGCGCTGATGAATGCGCGCGGCCTGATGGAACTGATCATCATCAATATCGGCCTGCAAAAGGGGATTATCGGCCTTGGCCTGTTTTCAATTTTGGTGGTGATGGCGATTGTCACCACGTTGATGGCCAGCCCGCTATTCAAATTGAGCCAGCGTTTCGGCAAGGAAACAGATCCCCCCCGTTCCATCGCGGGACAGGGCAAAGATTAACCATCTCTGCAAACGACTGGCGACGGGCGGTCATGATAGGCTTATGCCCATGACCCAAATCAGCCCCGCCCGCCCGATCATGTCCACCATACGCCCGCGTCTGTTGGCCGCGATGCTGGCCGTCACGTCTATCGCAGCCATCGGCCTTAACGCCCCGGCCAGCGCCCAGCGCGGCGATGCGCCCTATACGGTGGCGGAAACGGGCCAAGGCTTTGCCCGACTGGTCGATGCCGTTACAGCGATTGGTGCAGGACGCGGCACCATCATCATTGCACCCGGCACCCATCGCGATTGCGCGGTGCAGAGCGAGGGCGAAATCGTCTATCGCGCCGCTGTACCGGGCCAGGTCATATTCGATGGCGGTATTTGCGAGGGCAAGGCCACGTTGGTGCTGCGCGGTCGCGGTGCGCGCGTCGATGGCCTGATCTTTCAGAACATGAACGTGCCCGATGGCAATGGCTCGGGCATCCGTCTGGAAAAGGGCAATCTGGCGGTGACGCAAAGCTGGTTCCGCAATAGCGAACAGGGCATTTTGGCTGGCGAAGACACGGCCGCGACGATCACGGTCGATAAATCCACCTTCACGCGCCTTGGCCGCTGCGACCGGGGTCTGGCCTGCGCGCACAGTCTGTATATCGGCAATTTCGCCTCGCTGGAGGTAACGCGCAGCCGTTTTGAAGCGGGCAATGGCGGCCATTATGTCAAAAGCCGCACGCCGCGCGTCAAAATCGCCGATTGCAGCTTTGACGATACGGCGGGCAAAACCACCAATTATATGATCGATCTGCCCGCCGGATCAGTGGGTAGCATCGCCAATAATGTGTTCGTGCAAGGCAAGGACAAGGAAAATTACAGCGCCTTTATCGCGGTGGCCGCCGAAACCCGCGACAACAGCTCTGCCGGTCTGCGCGTTGAAGGCAATGATGCGCGTATCGGCCCCGGCGTTGACCGTGAAAGCTGGTTCGTCGCCAATTGGAGCCGCGATCCGATTGCGATTATCGCCAACAAAATTGGCCCGAATATCGGCAAATATCACGAGCGGTGATGGGGGGGCTTCTCCCCTCCTCCCGTAACTCCATGAAACTCGTCATTCCCGCGAAGGCGGGAATCCATCATCCGACATTGCCCAACAACGCCTTCATTTCTGCAATGGACACCGCAGGTGATGGATTCCCGCCTACGCGGGAATGACGACAATTTTTATTCTGACGCTTAGAACTGCCTCACTGATCCCGGTGCGTGATCAACGTAAATGGCGCCCAGGCCGATGGATGCGCCCAATGCGGTTGCCAGCCTGGGACGGCTTGCCCGCCCGCATCCTTGCCTGATCGAATCGCCGCCATCGCTGCTTGCAAGGACCGCGCTTGGCTTTGCCCGCCCATATTGGTCGACAGCGTCCGCACGGTCAGCGCCGCACTGGCATCATCGGCGACGCGCCAATGGCTGGCCATCAGGCTATCGGCCCCGGCATAAAGGAAACTGCGCGCAAGGCCCGATAGAGCCTCGGCGCTGCCGCCGCCCTCGGCCGTCGCAGTGTTGCAGGCCGACAATATCACCCAACGCGCCGATAGCGACAAGGCCGCCGCCTCGCTGGCAGTAAGCAACCCGTCATCCTGAACGCTGGCCGTGCGCGGCGGGGTGAGCACCAGCCCCGGTTCCGCCGCCTGC
>JBGSTI010000404.1:0-2202 GCA_041736605.1 Sphingomonadaceae bacterium | reverse complement strand
CAGGCGCACGGGTGACCGGCCTGTCGCGGCGGGCCAAATACGGGATCATTGATACGAATCGCGGGGACAGCCTGATCTTTCATCTGGGCATGTCGGGCCGCTGGCGAATCGATCCAGAGGTAATCGACAAGCATGATCATGTCGTGCTGGAACTGGCCGCCGATAATGATGGCCCTGCGCACGTGCTGGCGTTGAATGATGCGCGGCGATTCGGTTCGATGGATCTGGTGGACAGCGCCGATATCGATCAATGGCGCGGCTTTGCTGAATTGGGGCCAGAACCTTTGGGTGAGGGGCTTACGCCTGCGCATCTGATGGCGCGCTTTGCCGGGCGGCAAGCGCCAGTCAAGGCGCTGCTGCTGGATCAGCGCATCGTCGCGGGCCTTGGCAATATCTATGTGTGCGAGGCGTTGAACATCGCCCGGATCGCGCCAACGACTTCCGGTGGCCAGATTGGCAAGGCGCGGATTGCGGCGCTGGTTACGGCGATTCGCGATGTTCTGGAGCGCGCGATTGCGGCGGGCGGTTCCACCTTACGTGACTATATCCAGCCCGATGGCGAGCTTGGCTATTTTGCGCACCAATGGCGCGTCTATGGCCGCGAGGGGCAGGAATGCGCCTGTGGCGGCACTGTAGAGCGGCTGGTGCAATCGGGCCGGTCGACCTTTCACTGCCGCAAATGCCAGCGGTGAAAAGGTCAGCAGGCCTGCGGAAAACCGCCGGGATCGGGGCCTGATGGCTTGACCTTGGCGGGGTCCATCGCTATGGGCCGTGGCTTTCCAGCCCAATGGACATGCGACACCGCTTTGGTGGCGCTGGTCGATGCGGGTCAGAATCGAACGATTACCAAGGGGCCGGCACCGGTCCGGACAACCCCAGCGACCGCATTCACCCGCGAATCGGCGCTTTTGATACGAGGACACACATGGCCAATACGCCGCAAGCCAAGAAGCGCATCCGTCGCAACGCGCGTCGTGCAGAAATCAATATCAACCGCGTCAGCCGCATCCGTACTTTCGTCAAGAAGGTTGAGAGCGCGCTGGAAGCTGGTGATAAGGCCGAAGCCGCTGCGGCTCTGGCAGCTGCTCAGCCCGAAATGGCGCGTGGCGTGGCTCGCGGCGTTCTGCACAAGAACACGGCATCGCGCAAATTCTCGCGCCTGACCAAGCGCGTCGCTGCGCTGGCCTGATTGCCTTGCAGGTGATTCGCATCGGCCCATGACCGATGCGACGAACGGACATGATAGGATGTCCGTTTAACCTGCCAAATCAGAACAAAAGCAAAACCGGCAAGGGTCCGGCTCCCCATCAGGAGCACGGGCCCTTTGTCATGCACGCAACCGTGACAGGTCGATGACATAGCAGGCCCGATGGTAAAGTGAGCATTTGCCACGATTCGGGCCGTGCCTGATCGCGACATATTCGCTAATTATCTGAAATAACGTGTTATTTTCGGATAATACCAAAAATCGGCGGCATTTCAGAGTCAATCCGCTTTATTTCAGTTTTTTTGCAGTGGCAGGGGTTGATTGACTCATCATTGCCCTCTTAAGTGGCGCTGTCAGATGGCATCGCGCATCCCGCCAAGGGGTTGCGGCCGGCAGACCTAGCACATGATTAGCCCCCCGATCCTGGTTGCAGTACGCCTGTAAACAGCAGGGGTTTTTGCGTCTCTGCCCTAGGGCAAGCAGGCAATCATGCGCCGGGACTATCGCCGGGACGATGGCGAACTGATTTGATCGATGTGATAATGATGGGGTGGGCGCAGTACGGCATGACGATCAAGGGTAGCACTTTTCAATTTCCCAAAAGCATGGATGATGCATCGGCGCAGCCCCAGGGCGCGAGCGATGCCTTGGCTATGAGCGAGGAAGATCGCTTGAACCTGGCCGCCGACTGGTCGGACATCAGCGCCGGTCTGCGCAAGGATTTGGGCGCGCAGGTGCATAGCCAGTGGATCAAGCCGATTCGTCTGGGCAGCTTTTGCACGCAAACCGGCACACTCGATCTGTTTCTGCCCACTGATTTTTCGGCCAACTGGGTGCAGGATCGCTTTGCCGATCGTTTGGCGCTGGCCTGGAAAATTGCGCGGCCCGAAGTGCGCTCGGTGCGGATCGCGGCGATCCCGCGTGCCCGCCAATTGCAGGAATTTCGCATGCCCGCGCGAGGGTCTGCGCCCAATGCCGAAGAGGCAGCTCGCGTC
>JBGSTI010000142.1:0-2717 GCA_041736605.1 Sphingomonadaceae bacterium | reverse complement strand
GGTGAGAAGGCTGCTCGCCGCGCCGGACCGCACCAGTCCTTCGACCGCGACGGTTTTGGCCGCTTCCATGCCTTTATCGACCTCTTCCTTGTCGCCCGCGATTACATTCATCAGAAACGTGGCAGGTGCGCCGCTGGCTGGATTGTGGACCGTAAAGCAGCCCGATTCGGCGGCGAGAGCAGCAATCAGTTCGCGCGGCGAGCCGAGCCCGAATTTGGTCCATCCCTGTGTGTCGCCGTCAACCACCGCGATGGTGCCCAGACTGGCATCACATTTGGCCAGAGTGACCGGCGGTTCCTTGTCCTTGGCCATGGCTGGTGTCGTGGCCAGAATGGCTAGCATGGCGATAGCAGACAGCGGCTTGCGGGTGGATTTCAGCATATTGAACATCCTCTTGCTCGGTGAACTATGCGAGCAAGGCTAGGCCGCGGCGGCTCGGAAAACGAACCACAAGGCCTGTCAGGATTATGACAAATGCTGTTGGAAGCTGCCAAGCGTTCGTCACGCCGGCGCAGGCGGGCGCGACGATGCTATTTCTAAATTAAAGCGAAAAACTTGGCCGCTCTTTCATCGCCGCATGCCAGCGTTTGATATTGGGATGCGCGTCCCCCGGAGTCATCTTGATGATGCGCGAGAAATCAATCGTCACCACCGCGCTGATATCGGCCAGCGAAAACTGCCCGGCGGCAACATAATCGCGGCCCACCAGATGTTGTTCCAGCGTGCCGAGAAACTGGCCAAAGCGCGTCTTGCCGCGTTCGATCAGCGCCTCGATCTGCGGCACCGGCACTGGCCCCGGAAAGGCGCGGTCTTTCATTGATGGCACCGCGTTACGAAACGCCTCGGCAATGGCCATGAACCCTTCGGATTCGATGCGCGCGTTCCAACTGGCGATATCCGCTTTTTCCAGCGGAGTCGTTCCCATCAGCGGCGGATCGGGTTGAACTGCCTCGGCCCAGGCATGAATGGCGGCGGTATCGGTGAGCACATCGCCGCTATCGAGCATCAACGCGGGCACGGTGCAGCGCGGATTGATGGCCTTGAAGCCGTCGCTGAATTGCTCGCCAGCGCCAATGTCCACCAGCACTGTTTCATGGGCGATACCCTTTTCCGCCAGGAAAATCCGCGAACGGCGCGGCGATGGGGCCATGGCATAATCATAAAGCGTCCGATGCGGCATGGGATGATCCTCTCTTGTCGGGTTGGACCGATCTTGGCCTTGCCCATTGCAAAGCGAAACTGACTTAAGTCAGCGATTTACGCAAGATATCCGCAATATGGGCCGCAATTTTTCTTGTCGGCAGCCCGCTGGTTTCGGTAAGCATGGCTTGGGAAAAGAGGGGGATCATCATGCAATTCATTTTGGCCATCATGGCTTTGGCTGCGATCGCCCTGTTCTGGGGCGCATGGCACCTGTGGCGGGTGCGCGGCCTGACGACTCAGCCCGCGCTGATGGCGGCGCTGGGCCTGATCCTGCTGGCCAATGTCGCGATTTGGGCGATACCCAATGATCAGGGCGTTACTTTGTTGGATGGTAATTTGCAGGCGGAATAAGGCTGAATAACAATGTGCTCCGGCGCAGGCCGGAGCCGTGGCAATGATGCTCTGCCTGCGCCACCGCTCCGGCCTGCGCCGGAGCACAGGGCTTTTTAAAAAGCTGCAAACCCCTCACTTGATCGGTGAGTTCGGGTCCAGCCGCATGTTCAGATAATTATTCACCGATTTCATCAGATCGTCCATTTCATGTTCAAAGAAATGGTCGGCACGGGGAATTTCCTCGTGGTGGATGGTGATGTGCTTTTGCGTGCGCAGCTTGTCGACCAGCTTTTGCACGGCATTGGGGGTCACAACCTGATCGGCGGCACCTTGAATGATGATGCCCGAGGCCGGGCAGGGGGCCAGAAAGCTGAAATCATACATGTTGGCGGGCGGTGCGACCGAGATAAAGCCGCGAATTTCGGGGCGACGCATCAGCAACTGCATGGCGATCAACGCACCAAAGCTGAAACCGGCGATCCAGGTGGTCTGTGCCTCGGGATGGATCGACTGCACCCAATCGAGCGCTGCTGCGGCATCGGACAATTCGCCAATGCCATTGTCAAAACTGCCCTGACTGCGGCCAACACCGCGAAAATTGAAGCGCAGGGTGGCAAAGCCGCGATCCACGAATGTCTTGAACATCGCCTGCGTAATGCGGTCATTCATCGTGCCACCGCCCTGCGGATGCGGGTGCAGAATCATGGCGACGGGCGCACGCGGGCGCGATGATGGCGTGAAACGGCCTTCCAAACGGCCTTCGGGTCCGGGAAAAATGACAGCAGGCATGGCGTCTTTTCTATATCTAGGGGGTCGAGGTTCGACCGGAATCGGGATGCAGCCAATGGTTGGCCACAGGCTGGCCAGAGGCTGGAAAGCGTGCCGTATATAGGAAGCATCGCGCACAAAGCAATGAAATCGCGCATCGCGGCGCGTATCAACCTGGTGCAGCGATCCGATCATCAATTGCATAACGCCGCGCCATCGGCAAAAGCGGTGGGCATGACCGATGCCGCGCACTCAAGTCTTGCCAATCTGGCCCCTGTCTACCTGGACCACGCCGCCACCACGCCGATGCGGGTGGAGGCGATGGAGGCCGTGAACGCCGCGATGCAGGCATGGGCCAATCCATCCAGTCCGCACAAGGCGGGCCGTGCGGCGCGGGCGATGCTGGAGGATGA
>JBGSTI010000316.1:0-2130 GCA_041736605.1 Sphingomonadaceae bacterium | reverse complement strand
GGCTATGCTCAGCAGGTGCGCGCCGCCTATGAAGGCAATCCGGTGGCTCAGCGCGCGGTGCGGATAGTATCCGAAGGCGTGGGCAGCGCGCCGTTGACCGCCTCTGATCCCGCGCTGCAATCGCTGGCGCAGACCAGCAGCGCCGGGCAGATGCTGGTGGAAACTTTGGCCGCGCATCTGCTGCTCCACGGCAATGGCTATGTGCAGATTTTGCGCGACGGCTTTGGCCGCCCGGTCGAATTGTTCGCGCTGCGTCCAGATCGGGTGACGATCAATCCCGATGTGCGCGGTTGGCCCGCTAGTTTCACTTATCGCGTGGGGGAGGCGGCAGAGGTGCTCGATGCCTGCACACCCGATGGCGCGACGCAGATCATCCATATCAAGGGCTTTCACGCGCTCGATGATCATTATGGCCTGGGCTGCTTGGGCGCGGCGAGCGAAGCGGTGGCGGTGCACAATGCTGCCGCGCGTTGGAACCATGCGTTGCTGACGAACGCAGCGCGGCCATCGGGGGCTTTGGTGCATGATCCGGGTGAGGGGCAGGGCGTGCTGACCGCCGAACAATTTGCGCGGTTGAGTGCCGAGCTGACTCAGGCGTTTCAGGGCCAGGCCAATGCCGGACGCCCGATGATTTTGGAAGGCGGCCTGAAATGGCAGGCGTTGAGCCTTTCGCCCGCCGACATGGATTTTGCGTCGCTTAAAGAAGCGGCGGCGCGCGATATTGCGCTGGCCTTTGGGGTGCCGCCGATGCTGCTCGGCCTGCCGGGCGACAATAGCTATGCCAATTATCGCGAGGCCAATCGGGCGCTTTGGCGGCTGACTTTACTGCCCTTGGCGGGGAAGATTTTGGGCGCGCTGGCACAGGGGCTGAACAGCGATTTTGCGGAAGCCAAGCTGGACGTTGATCTGGATCGCCTGCCTGCCTTGTCAGAGGATCGTGAGCGGCTTTGGGCCCAGGTTTCGGCGGCGGATTTCCTCGAACCGGCGGAAAAGCGGGCGTTACTGGGATTGTAACTGGCTGCCAAAAAATGGAGAACATTTCATGAACAATACCGAAATGCTCGCCCGCCTGATCGGGCAGGCCGAGGGGCAGGGCAGCGATCTGGTGACGCTGCGCGCGGTGATTGAGGAGGCCAGCGATCTGGGCACCCAGCGCGCGCTGGAGCGGCTGGGCCTCGCTGATCTGGGTGCAGCGGACGATGTGCGCGAATTGCGCGATCTGCTGTCGGCATGGCGCGATGCCAAGCGCGGCCTGTGGAAAGCGGCGCTTGATTGGGCGCTGCGCGGCGGCTTGGCCTTGGTGCTGGTCGGTCTGGCTGTCAAGCTGGGCCTTACCGATCTGTTGCGCCCGGATTTGCTGAAATGAGCGCGCTGGTGCTGGCGGGCTATGCCGCCATATTTCATGCGCTGGATAAGGGCGGCGATGTGATCTTGCCCGGTGCCTTTGCTGATAGCTTAGCCGATGGCCGCAAGGTGCCGCTATTGTGGCAGCATCAGGCGGGCGAAGTCATTGGTCACGCCACCCATCTGGCCGAGGACGCACGCGGCCTGCGTGTGATTGCCCGGATCGAGGATGGCCCTGCGGCCCAGCAATTGCGCCAGCGCCGCGTGACGGGCTTGTCGTTTGGCTATCGCGTCCGTGCTGCAACCGGTTCGGCCCCACGCGAACTCCATGCGCTTGATCTGGTCGAAATCAGCATGGTCTCCCGGCCCATGCAGCCCTTGGCGCGCGTGCATTTCGTCGCCTGAAATTTCCCCATTCCCACCGCCAACGAAAGGCAAATCTCTTATGGAAAATCTCCCCAATTTTGAAACCAAGGCTGATGATGCTGCCGCCGCCGATATGGCCGAGGCCAGTTTTGACATCCTTGCGCGACAGGATGCGCAGGACAGCGCGATTACCACGCTGCGCAGCGATGTGGATGGCGTGAAGGCCGATCTGGCGGGCGTCACCACGCGCATGGATCGCATGGCTTTGGCTGCTGCCCGTCCGGCATTGGATGGCCAGAAGTCGCTGGCCCGCGATCCGGCTTCGCGCGCCTTTGTCGATGGCTATCTGCGCACCGGTCGCGAGACGGAGGTAAAGAGCCTGTCATCGGCCACGGGCGCGGATGGCGGCTTTGCCGTGCC
>JBGSTI010000210.1:0-2390 GCA_041736605.1 Sphingomonadaceae bacterium | reverse complement strand
CGGCCAAGGCCGCAGCCGTCACATCGGTATGAAAGCCGCACGGCCCATCCACTGCCGGGGCCAGCGCCCCGACAATGTCTGCACCGGTCCAGCCGGGCTTGGGCGTTGGCAGCATATGGCCATAATCGGGCGCGGCGGGATCGATGGCGATGGGGCCGAAACTGGCAATACCGAGCGAAGTGGGTGCAAATTCAGCCTGCCAGCCCGCCAGAATCGCCGCCAGATCGGCCAGCGTTTCATCCGGTGTGCGCGTCGGCACCGCTTGCTGCGCCAGGATGGTCTGGCCGCGTGCGATCAGCGCAATTGCCTTGGTTCCGCCCAGCTCGATCCCTGCCGTTACCGGCGCCTGCCCCGTCTCTGCCATATCATCCTCTCCTCTGCCCGTTATGCCGGGCCTGGCTTAAACCTGTATCAACTGGCTTATGCGCACCTGTGCTGCATCCATGCCCCCGATGTCCAGCGTCACCGGTACATCGGGCAGAACATGCTGGGCGGTAAGGCTGAACGCGCCCTCATCGCCGATGATTTCGATACTGGCATGATCTAGCCAGATCTGAAGCGCGCGCCCATCGGGACGGGGTGCGATAATATCCTGCGCGAAACCTGGGCTAACGCGCCGTGCAGCATCGCCGCCGCGCTGAACCCGCATCAGGCCCGGTGCCGATTCAAATTCGATGATCACCCGTTCATCGCCCGCAGCAATCGTCAACCTGCCCACGGGTTCAGGCCAATCGATCCGCAATGCTTGGGGGTGCGCCTGCATGCCCCCCTCAACCGGTTCAAATAGCGCCGCCACCGAAGGCTCAACGGCTTGCACCAGCCGATGCCCCGCCTCTGTCTGACGCAGCGACAGGCGGCGCGGCAGGCTCATCGCTCCGCGCCAACCTCGCGGCGGCAGATGCTTTTGATAGGCGTGATTGCCCATCCAGCCGATCCACACAGGCCGCCCTTGGTCGTCGCGCGGATCATGCCATGGCACGGCGGCATAGAAATCGCGGCCATGATCGGCCAGATGCCAAAGCGGCACGCCATCGCCATCGCATTCGGGCATAAAGCGGCGGCCATCAAATTCGCCAATCAGCACCATCGCGCCAGACCCCGGTGCATCGAATAGCAAATCCACCTTGAATGCCCATCGCGTCGCGTCGCCATCGCCCTCAACCGGCAATTCGATCAGCATTGGGCATTCCCACACCCGCCCGGGCCAGGCAATGGGGCCGATTGACGACAATTCGGTCCAGTGCTTCAAATCGTTAGAGCCGTGAATCAGCGCGCGGTTTTCATGGGACAGCGCCGTCACCATAATCCAGCGTTCGCTACCCTCATGCCAGAAAATATTGGGATCGCGAAATTCAGGATCCTGACGGCACAGCAGAGGATTGGCGGCATATTTGGTAAAGCTTTGCCCCGCATCATGGCTGATCGCCAGACACTGGCTTTGATACGCGCCCGGCCCGCGCCCCGCACCGGTATAAAAGGCCAGCATCGCATCGGTGCCAAAACCGGCGCAATTTTGGGTATCGATCACCGCGCAGCCGGAAAACATCATATGCGCATCATCTTCGGGCAAGGCGACGGGCGCTTCGTGCCAATGGGCCAGATCATTGCTGGTCGCATGGCCCCAGCTCATATGCCCCCATTGATCGCCATGGGGATTATATTGATAAAATAGGTGCCACAGCCCCTGATGCCAGACCAGACCATTGGGATCGCTCAGCCAATTGGCGCGCGGCGCAAAATGATAATAGGGCCTGCCCGCAGCGGCAGCGTCCATCGCATCATTGGCAAAAGGCGGAACAGGGGCGGGGGTCATGATCGCGCGGTACGCAAAAATTCAATCGATTGCAATATGCCTCACTTTACAACAATTGGGGCAAGATGTGACATGGGCCTGCGATTGAGCGCCCTTGCCCGCCTGCCATCCAATGCTATGCTTGGCCCATGACCAGCAGCAAATCCGATAATGAAACACCGATCAGCGATGCGCACAGCCCGCGCCGCATCCGCAATATTTCCGAACTCGCCAAATTGGCCGGGGTGTCCGCGGGCACGGTATCGCGCGCGCTGGCGGGCAAGGCGCTGGTCAATCCCAAGACGCGGGCGCGCATTCAGGAACTGGCCCGGCTGCATGATTTCCGCCCCAATCAGATGGCCAGCCGCTTGCGCACCCAACGCACTGGCGTAATTGGTGTGGTCATTCCCTTGGGCCATGAACAGCGCCAGCATATTTCTGATCCGTTTTTCATGACGATGCTCGGCCATCTGGCCGATCATCTCACCGAAAACGGCTATGACCTGATGCTGTCGCGCGTCATCCCCGATAAAGAGGACTGGCTGGAACGGATTGCCGATTCCGGGATGCTCGACGGCGTGATCCTGATAGGCCAATC
>JBGSTI010000144.1:0-2166 GCA_041736605.1 Sphingomonadaceae bacterium | reverse complement strand
GACGCGCGAAAGTGCCGCGGTGATTGCCCCTGCGGTTTATGTGCAATTGTTGATGGCGCTGAGTTTGGGCGTGCTGGTTTTTGGCGATTGGCCCGATTGGCTTTCGCTGGCCGGATCGGCGATTATCGTTGCCAGCGGCCTGTGGCTATGGTGGCCCGCAGTGCGCGAAGCGCGATATCGGCGGCGCATGGCAGGGATAACCGCCCCTTAACCAGCCGCTGCTATTCCCGGCGATCAAGCGGCCCAGGCCGCAATCGCATAACAGGGGCAAGTATCCGTGCAGGCCATCAAGGCGCAATATGTTCGCAAGGCGCGTGCCATCGGCAAGGCCGATTGGGTGCAACGCTGGCTGCGCCGTTCGCGCAAGGCCCCGGCCTGTGGCATGCGGCGCTGGCTGGCGTCCTTGCTGGCGGTGGATGATCTGGATCGCATGGCGGCGCTGGATTGCCCGGCATGGACGCTATCGGCCACGCGGCGGATGACCAGCTTTCTGGAACGGCGCGAATATCCGGCGATTTTCGAATATGGGGCAGGGGCTGCGACCTTGTGGCTGGCCAAACGCGCGCCGGATGTGGTTGCGGTGACGGATGATAAGGCTGTGGCCCAGCAATTGGGCCGCCATCTGGATGCCATGGGCCTGTCACACCGGGTAAGGCTCGGCATTTGCGCGGCCAGCGATGGCGGTACGCAGGATGGTTTTGTCCACGCCATTGACGCCATTGAGGGTCAGTTTGACCTGATCATCATCCACGGCCCACAGCGTGCAGCCTGTCTTGATCTGGCGCGACGGCGGCTGAAGCCGGGTGGCGCGATCCTGTTTCCGCAAAGCGTTGGCAAATCCGCCCGCCGCGCCATTGCACGCAGCCGGATGACCGATATCCGCTTTCTGGGTCGCCGCTATGGTCAGCCTTTGCCTGGGTCAGACAGCCTTTTGACGCCGCTCTAACCCTGTTTTCGAACTATTTGTTAACCATGCGGCCCTATCGCTGTTTTGCACGATAGGAGACACGCGCATGCAGGCGGTAAAACAGGGCTATGTTGGTTTGGCGCATGCAGGCGGGCGCACCAATGCGGTGCAATCGCTGTTTGCATCGGCGCGCAAGGCGCCTGCTTATGGCCTCTCGCGCTGGACCGCGTCGCTTTTTGCGATCTATCACACCGAAAATATGGTGGCGCTGGATCTGCCATGGTGGAATGTCGCCGCCACGCGCGAAGTGGAAACCTTTCTCGCCAGCCGCCCGAAGGCGCGCATTTTTGAAACCGGGGCCGGGGCCAGCACCGTCTGGCTGGCACGCCGCGCGGCGCAGGTGATCAGCGTTGAACATGATGCGGCGTGGCACAAACGTTTTCTGGGCATGATTGATGGTGTACCGGGAATTGACCTGCGCTATCGTCCCTTGGGCGATGCGGGACCACAAGACGCCTATGTTCATTCTATCGATGAAAATGATGATCTCTATGATCTGATCGTGGTCGATGGCCGCCATCGTATCGCCTGCCTCAACCGCGCGCTGGCGCATTTGGCACCGGGCGGACGGATATTGTTCGATGATAGTGGTCGCAGCCGCTATCGCGTTGGCATTCAAAGCTGCGGGCTTGAAGAGAGCCACTATTTTGGCCGGTCATTCTGTGTGCCCTATCCCGATCATACCAGCTTGCTGCAACGTCAGCAGGGCTGATTGTGGCGTTGATGCTATCGCCCAATCTGCGTGCCCGCCTCAGGCCGTGGCTCCGCGCATTGGGCGGCGTGGCGTTCATGGCCAGCCTCTATGGCGTGTACCGCGCCGTAGACGCGCTGGAGCCGGGGCAGAGGCTCGCCACATTGGACGCGGCGGGCATAACCCTGCTCGTCCTGTCAGCCCTTGCCTATGGTGCGCTGTTGGTGCTGTTGGCGATAGGCTGGAATGCCATGGCAGCGGGCGGTAAGCCCTTTGAACCACAAGCCGCGATTGCTGCCTATGGCAAATCGGTGCTGGCCAAATATCTCCCCGGATCAGTGTTTCAATATGCCTCGCGCCAGATGCTGGGCATCGCCATGGGCTTTGATCAAAAGGACATGGGGCGGGCGTCGCTGGTCGAAATTGCCCTGCATGTGGTGATCGCGGCGATGGGCGCGGCGCTGCTGTTGGCGGCATCGGGCCTGTGGCTGTGGCCCTGCCTGCTGGT
>JBGSTI010000133.1:0-2799 GCA_041736605.1 Sphingomonadaceae bacterium | reverse complement strand
TTCAATAACATCGAAGATGTAAGGAGAAGTTCGCATATTTCCAGTCGGCAGCGCGGGTGCGCCGCAACAGGAAAATCGGCGTGCGCCTTGCCATAGCTTTGTGCCGCTGTCAAAAGCTGCGTCGCATTTGATCCCGGCAGGTGACTGCCCAACCTGAAATTGTTGCATCTATGGCTCATTCCGCAGACCAGGCACCGGTGCCTCGCCGTTTCGGTGCAGCCGGGCCGCTCACCGGCACGATCCGCGTGCCCGGCGACAAGTCGATTTCGCACCGCGCCCTGATGCTGTCGGCGCTGGCCATGGGCACCAGCCGGGTCGAAGGCTTGCTGGAAGGCGAAGATGTGCTGGCCACCGCCGCCGCGATGCGGGCCATGGGGGCCGACATCCAGCGTCAGGACGATGGCAGCTGGACGATTCGCGGCGTTGGCGTGGGCAATTTACGCCAACCCGAAACAGCGCTGGACATGGGCAATAGCGGCACGTCAACGCGGCTGTTAATGGGCTTGGTTGCCAGCCATCCGATCACCGCGACATTCATTGGCGATGCTTCTTTAAGCAAGCGCCCGATGGGCCGCGTGACCGATCCTTTGGGCCAGATGGGGGCAGACTTTACCGCCAGCCCCGGCGCCACCTTACCGCTGATGGTGCGCGGCCTGTCGCCTGCTGTGCCAATATCCTATCGCCTGCCGGTTGCATCGGCGCAGGTAAAAAGCGCGATTCTGCTCGCTGGCCTCAACACGCCGGGCATTACCGAAGTCATCGAACCGGTGCCGACGCGCGACCATAGCGAGAAAATGCTCGCTGGTTTCGGAGCCAAGCTGGACGTACAACTTGATGCCGATGGCGCCCGCATCATCCGCATCCATGGCCCTGCCGAATTGCAGCCGCAACAGATTGTCGTGCCCGGCGATCCCTCATCCGCTGCATTCTTCATGGTGGCGGCGTCGATCATTCCGGGATCGGATATCGTCATCGAGAATGTCGGTCTGAATGAAACCCGCGCCGGAATAGTCCATGTGCTGCGTCAGATGGGCGCTGATATTAGCGAACTAAATCCGCGCATTGTGGGCGGTGAGCCGGTGGCCGACTTGCGCGTTCGCCATGCCCAATTGCGCGGCGTGACCGTTGACCCGGCCATTGTGCCCAGCATGGTCGATGAATTTCCGGTGCTGTTCATCGCCGCCGCCTGTGCGCAAGGAACTACGACCACCAGCGGCCTCGACGAACTGCGCGTCAAGGAATCGGACCGGCTGCACGTGATGGCCACAGGCCTTGCCGCCATCGGCGTGCGCGTGGAGGAAACCGAAGACGGCCTGATCATCCAAGGCAGCGGCGGCGCGCGCCTGAATGGCGGCGGCCCCATTTCCGTGCATCTGGATCACCGCATCGCCATGAGCTTTGCCGTTGCCGGTCTGGTCAGCCAGAACGGCGTGACGGTGGACGATGTGAACCCCATCGCCACCAGCTTCCCGACCTTTCTGGACTTGCTGGCCGGATTGGCAGGCGCATGAGCTGGCTTGATGGCACCAGCGCCAATGTGGTTGGCCTGATCGGCAGCGTGCTGTTCCTGATTGGCTTCATCTATGCCAATTTCGCCAAGAAAATGGACGCGCTGGCGTTTAATCTGCTCAATCTGGCCGGTGCGATCCTGTTGCTTTTGTCCTTAAGCGTGCATTTCAATCTGGCGGCGTTTATTCTGGAAACCTGCTGGGCGCTGATTTCGATGGTTGGCATTGGCAAAGCGTTGATTGATCGGCGGCGCTCCATCATGGTCCATACCGCAGAATAGCTTTTGATTAAGCTCTCATCATTATAGTCCTTCCAAATACCTATTGTTTGGAGGCTTCTATGTTTGGCTTGTTCAAATCCGTGGTTATTGAGGATGCAAAGCTTGGCCCATTGAAACGGTCTGGCAAAGTCTGGATCGGTAGCATAAGCCTTTTGGGTAAGGAGCCTGTGCCATTGGAACTGGACGGTGACAAGCAAGCCCCCTTCCCTGAAGTCATCGCAACTGCCATTGCCCTCGATGGACGCTTGCCGCGATACAAGATGCATTTGCGCCTGCCCTGTTTGACCACCTCGAACCCTATCAGGATACGATGCGCGACCCCGATCATGCCGACGAAATGCGGGACTTGCACGATGATCCGCACACTTTCGATCAGATTTTGGCCATCGCGACTCCGGAACAGGCGCTGGTCGCCACCGATATAACGGGCGTCGAAATCGGCATGGAAGGGTCGGTGGTCCGCCTGCTGCTCAAGATGGCGACGCTTTGGGACGATGAACACCATGTCGGGGCCTATTTCGACGACTGGCAGTTTGTAGAATTGAACGGTAGTGTCTGAACCAAGAGCTTCTTGAATTTGGACCATATCACATATGATCATCGCCGTTGATGGCCCCACTGCGTCGGGCAAAGGCACAATTGCCAAGGCGCTGGCGGCGCATTTCCGCTTGCCGCACCTTGATACCGGGCTGCTTTATCGCGCGGTCGGGCGGCAAGTGGCGTTGAACGGCGGCGATCCCGATGCGCCTGCCGATGCCTTGGCCGCCTGCGCTTTTCCTGAAAACCTGCTGGATGATCTCGAATTGCGCAGCGAGGCGACCGGTGGCCTTGCCAGCCGCGTGTCGGTGCATCCTGAGGTTCGCGCCGCACTAAACCAACGTCAGGTCAATTTCGCCAACCAGCCCGGCGGCGCGGTGCTGGACGGGCGCGATATCGGCACGGTGATTGCGCCACATGCCGATGCCAAGCTGTTCATCATCGCCTCTGTCGATGCCCGCACCGAACGCCGC
>JBGSTI010000098.1:0-11285 GCA_041736605.1 Sphingomonadaceae bacterium | reverse complement strand
GCGTCAACTTGGCAGGGGTGGTAGCTGAAAACTTGGCGGAACAGTTTAGCGCAGCCCATAAAAAGAAACGCGACGGACTGAAACTATGTGAGAGTCGCCAAGCCCTCTGATGTGCGAATGTCCAATTTAATGAAGGGCGGTCGTCTCTTTGGAAAGACCGCCCCTTCAAATCACTCCGCCGCCACCCCAGCCGCCGCGAACATGTCTGGCCCGTCATTCACCACTTCAACATCGCTGCTGCCGTCATTGGCGCGGGCTTTCATGCGCTTGTCAAAGCTGGACCAGACTTCGTTCCAGTTGCCGCGCGTTGCGGCCTTGGAATATTCCGTTGCGCGGGTTTCGAAGAAGTTGGCGTGTTCCACCCCGTTGAGCAACGGCGCGAGCCAGGGCAGCGGGTGTTCTTCGACCATATAGATCGGCTGGAATCCCAGCTGATTCAGGCGCCAATCGGCGATGTAGCGGATGTACTTCTTGATTTCCTTGGCGGTCATGCCGGGCACTGGGCCAGCCTCGAACGCCAGATCGATGAACGCATCTTCCAGCCGCACGGTTTTCTGGCAGCAATCGATAATGTCTTCCTTTACCGCCTTGGTCAGACAGCCGCGTTCGGCGACAAAGGCGTGGAACAGCTTGGTAATGCCTTCACAATGCAGCGATTCATCGCGCACCGACCAGCTGACAATCTGGCCCATGCCCTTCATCTTGTTAAAGCGCGGGAAGTTCATCAGCATCGCGAACGACGCGAACAGCTGTAGCCCTTCGGTAAAGCCGCCAAACATCGCCAGCGTGCGGGCAATATCCTCGTCGCTATCGACGCCAAAGGTTTGCAGATAATCGTGCTTGGCCTTCAGCTCTTCATATTCCAAGAACATGCCATATTCGCTTTCGGGCATGCCGATCGTGTCGAGCAGATGCGAATAAGCGGCGATGTGCACCGTTTCCATATTGGAAAAGGCCGAGAGCATCATCTTGACCTCGGTCGGCTTGAACACGCGGCCATAATGTTCGTGATAGCAATTCTGCACCTCGACATCGGCCTGCGTGAAAAAGCGGAAAATCTGCGTCAGCAGATTGCGCTCATGCTCGCTGATTTTCTGCGCCCAATCGCGGCAATCTTCGCCCAAAGGCACCTCTTCGGGCAGCCAGTGGATCTGCTGCTGACGCTTCCAGAAATCATAGGCCCAGGGATATTCAAAGGGCTTGTAGGTCTTGCGGGCTTCGAGAAGGGGCATGAGAGCGACTCCGGGTATAAAAAAGGATGATTACGGTAATAGGCCTGAATGCTGCCTATCACGGCGTCGTCTGGATCAATGTGCCTATGACTATTGACCCAATCGTTGCGCCTCGGTGACGGGCAAGCCCGACTCCGTCGGCACGTAAATCAGTGAGGCTTTTGATTCCGCCAACGCCTGAATCTGCAAATAGCGCAGATAGCCTTCCGGCCCGCCAAGGCTGTTCTGCAAGATTGCATTCGCCTTGGCCGCGCCCTGTGCGCGGATCACTTCTGCATCGGCGAGCGCAATGGCACTTTCCTTTTTGGCGCGCGCCTCAAGGATCGCGACTTGGCGCGAGGATTGCGCCTCAGCCAATGCCGCTTCGCCCGAAAGGCGCTGCGAATAGACACGATATTGCGGCCAGATATAGAGGACGAGGATCAGTATCACCAATCCCACGGCCGCCAATATGCCGGTGCAACCCAGTTGCTTGCCAATGTTGCTGTTGTTCATCACTGACAAGCCAGACACTCGTCATAATCGGTCTGCGCGGTCATCAGCTCGACCTTCTTGGCGTCCAGCGTGTTGTCGGCCTCGACGCCGCCATCCATGCCAGAGCCTGCGAAACCGGCGCGCTGCACGCTTTTTGAGCGCAGATAATAGAGCGATTTGATGCCCTTTTCCCACGCCTGGAAGTGCAGCATCATCAGATCCCATTTGTCGACATCGGCCGGGATGAACAGGTTCAGCGACTGTGCCTGATCAATATAGGGCGTGCGATCTGCCGCGAGTTCGAGCAGCCAACGCTGATCGATTTCAAAGCTGGTCTTGAACGCCTCTTTTTCCTCAGCCGACAGGAAATCGAGATGCTGGACGCTGCCGCCCTTTTCCAGAATCGTGTTCCACACATTGGTGGAATCCTTCGATTTGTCGCGCAGCAGCTTTTCCAGATAGGGGTTTTTGACCACAAAGCTGCCCGACAGGGTCTTGTGCGTATAGATATTGGCCGGGATCGGTTCGATGCACGCCGATGTGCCGCCGCAGATGATGCTGATCGACGCGGTGGGCGCGATGGCCATCTTGCAGCTGAACCGCTCCATCTTGCCCATATCTTCGGCATCGGGGCATGCGCCGCGTTCCTGCGCCAACAGCATCGATGCCTCGTTCGCCTTGGCATGGATGTGGCGGAAGATTTTCATGTTCCAGCTTTTCGCCAGCGCGCTTTCAAAGCCAAGGCCACGCGATTGCAGGAACGAATGGAAGCCCATCACGCCCATGCCGACACTGCGTTCGCGCATCGCGCTGTACTTCGCGCGCGCCATTTCGGGCGGTGCGCGGTCGATATAGTCCTGAAGCACATTGTCGAGGAAGCGCATGACATCTTCGACAAAATTCTTGTCGCCAGCCCATTCATCCCATTTTTCAAGGTTGAGCGATGACAGACAGCACACAGCGGTGCGATCATTGCCCAGATGGTCACGGCCCGTGGGCAGGGTGATTTCGCTGCACAGGTTCGACGTCGAAACCTTGAGGCCCAAGGCGCGGTGATGCTCGGGCATGGTGCGGTTCACGGTATCATTGAACACGATATAGGGCTCGCCCGTGGCCAGACGGGTTTCGACAAGTTTCTGGAACAGGCTGCGCGCATCGACACGGCCACGTTCAGAACCATCGCGCGGCGAACGCAGCGCAAATTCATCGCCATTGCGCACGGCATTCATGAACTCATCAGTGAGCAGCACGCCGTGATGCAGGTTCAGCGCCTTGCGGTTGAAATCGCCCGAAGGTTTGCGGATTTCGAGAAATTCCTCGATTTCGGGATGGCTGACATCGATATAGACCGCCGCCGAACCGCGACGCAGCGAGCCTTGCGAAATCGCCAGAGTCAGCGAATCCATCACGCGAACAAACGGAATGATGCCGCTGGTCTTGCCATTCAGGCCCACCGGTTCGCCAATGCCGCGCACCTGGCCCCAATAGGTACCAATGCCGCCGCCGCGTGAGGCGAGCCAGACATTTTCGTTCCAGGTGCTGACAATGCCTTCCAGACTGTCATCGACCGAGTTCAGATAGCACGAGATCGGCAGGCCACGCCCGGTGCCGCCATTGGACAGCACCGGCGTTGCGGGCATGAACCACAAGCGGCTGATATGATCATAAAGCCGCTGGGCATGCGCCTCATCATCGGCATAGGCATCGGCGACGCGCGCAAACAGATCCTGATAGCTTTCACCGGGCAGCAAATAGCGGTATTCCAGCGTTTCCTTGCCAAATTCGGTGAGCAGCCCGTCGCGCGACGAATCGGTGATGATCGTGAACCGGCGTTCGCCCACCGATTTGCTGTCGGTCAAATCCTGACGCGGCGCGGGCGCGGCCTTGGCCATCGCAGCCAGCACCGCAGCGACATCGCTGCCTTCGGTGTCAATAGTGGCGGGCTTTTCCATCAGATCAATGCGGCCTTCGGTCATATTTTTATCCATCATCATCGGCGCTTGGCCATCCTTGGCACCCAGATCGTCGGCCATGATCAAAACGTCACGCAGCGTATCGCCGCCCCCGTTATGCGAATCATGTCCTGTCACACCTGAAGTGCCGTCATTCCTGAAATCCATCGTCTGCGCCCCGTAAATTGCCGCCTGCACCTGATCTGCAAACCCGACCGATGTTCCGGTCTTGTTCGATTCGAAGGGCGAACCCTCCGCATAGCATTTTGTGATGCCCGGCGGGGAAAAACTTATCCCCAGATCGTCCCCCATTTCAGGGGCAACAGGGGTTGCATGCGCGTAAATAATTCAATTCACGCACATTCAGCCGAAATGCTGATGCTACTAAGTGTAGATGCGGCCCCCTTGGCTCACCACTATCTATAGTGCCCGAACCCTGAATCGGCGCAAGTGGGTAAATGAAAGTTAACCGACTCCGTTCGCCGCATGCCAGATTCGTTTCGTCGCACGCGGGCAACGCCATATCGTCACGACGCGCGCTCCATTCTGGCATCGCAAAAACGCAAGATGGAAAAACGCCGCCCCATGTAAAAAACGTCACATCCTGTGAATCGCATGCAAATCGCGATTGCGACCAAGCCAAGGTGCCTCTTTTCACTCGGGCCGCTTTGGCTTAGGGCCTTGGCCAATATTTGCGGGCGCGCATCATTGTCCCCAAGGGCTCAGCACCTTCGGGACGACCATCAGGGGAACAGAGCCATGTCGACATCCACGCCATCCGCCAACACATCCACCAGCGAAACGGTGATCATCCGCGAAGCCGATCTGATCGACAGCGTCGCCGATGCCTTGCAGTTCATCAGCTATTACCACCCGATGGATTATATCCGCGCGCTGGGCGAAGCCTATAAGGCCGAACAAAGCCCCGCAGCCAAAGACGCCATCGCCCAGATCTTGACCAACAGCCGCATGTGCGCCGAGGGGCATCGCCCCATTTGTCAGGATACCGGCATCGTCACCGTGTTCGTCAAATGGGGCCAGAATTGCCGCCTTGATTCGCGCCTGTCGCTGCAAGAGGTGATCGATGAGGGCGTGCGCCGCGCCTATCTGCACCCGGAAAACAAGCTGCGCGCCTCGATCCTGGCCGATCCCGCCTTTACCCGCCGCAACACGCGCGACAACACGCCATCAGTGCTGCACGTTTCGATGGTGCCCGGCAACACGGTCAGCATCGATGTGGCGGCCAAGGGCGGCGGCAGCGAAAACAAATCCAAGTTCAAGATGATGAATCCGTCCGACAATATCGTCGATTGGGTGCTGGACATGGTGCCGCAAATGGGCGCTGGCTGGTGCCCGCCGGGTATGTTGGGCATCGGCATTGGCGGCACGGCGGAAAAGGCCGTGCTGCTGGCCAAGGAAAGCCTGATGGGCGCCATCGACATGGCACAGCTGAAGGAACGCGGGGCCCAGAATGATATCGAGGCGCTGCGTATCGAAATTTTTGACAAGGTCAACGCGCTGGGCATCGGCGCGCAGGGCTTGGGCGGCCTTTCCACCATTCTGGACGTCAAGATCATGGATTGGCCAACGCATGCCGCGTCCAAGCCTGTTGCGATGATCCCCAATTGCGCCGCCACTCGCCACGCGCATTTCACGCTGGACGGCAGCGGCCCGGCCTATCTGGAAGCGCCCAATCTCGCCGACTGGCCCGACGTCAACTGGACACCCGACAAGGCGGCAATCCGCGTTGATCTTGATAATCTGACGCCAGACGTGGTCGCTGGCTGGAAAGCGGGCGACCGTCTGCTGCTTAACGGCAAGATGCTCACCGGCCGCGACGCTGCGCACAAGCGTATCGCCGATATGCTGGCCAAGGGCGAGGAATTGCCCGTCAGTTTCAAGGGCCGGATGATCTATTATGTCGGCCCGGTCGATCCGGTGGGCGAGGAAATTGTCGGCCCCGCCGGCCCCACCACCGCGACGCGCATGGACAGTTTCATGGACATGATGCTGGAACAGGGCCTGCTAGGCTGTGTGGGCAAGGCCGAGCGCGGTCCCGCCGCGACACAGGCGATTGCCAAGCATAAAAGCGCCTATTTGATGGCGGTGGGCGGCGCCGCCTATCTGGTGGCGCGCGCCATCAAGGGCAGCGAAGTCGTGGGCTTTGCCGATTTGGGCATGGAAGCAATCTATGAGTTCGAGGTGCAGGACTTCCCGGTGACCGTCGCGGTCGACAGCAGCGGCGACAATGTCCACACCTCCGCGCCCCTGGTGTGGAAAGAGCGCATCGCCAAGGAAGGGTTGTTGCAGGGGGCGTGAGCCATGCCCCCTATCCCGCCCTTATCCCGCGGCGACGCCATCAGGGCGCTGCTGGCCAGTCTGGTGTTCTTGCTGCCTGGTGCCTGGTTCAGCTTCGCGATTCTGACCAGCGACACGCCATCGCCGACCATCAATCTGGTGGTCGCGTTGGCGGCTATGCTATTTGGCCTGACGGGCATTGTCGGCGTGACCGTGCGTATGACCGGCCTGTGGCGGCCCGAATTGCGCCAGCCAAAGCCGCGCAAGGCAAAGCGTGGCAAGCTTGTAGCAACGCCCGCCTCCATCCATTTCAGCGGCGGTGAGCGCCCGGTTCTGGCCCCGGCACGCAAGGGTGCGGCGCGGCGGATTGTGTCGCATCTGGCCAAAGAAGGCGTATTTGCACCGCATGTCCCGCCGCCAGAGACGCTTTTCGAGGCACTGGCCGATTATGGCGGCAAGGTGACCCAAAGCGCGGTGCTGATGGCGCTGGGTGAGGCCAATTACTGGCATCCCGATTTCGATCCGGAAACCTGCCTCGCCAATCTGGTGATGCATGACAGCCACGTCGAACAGTTTGACGATTTTCTACAGCAACAGATCGACGATCTGGTGCGGCTGGCGGACGGTGCCTTGGTGGTAACGGACGTGATAATCGATCTGACGCTGCCGCCTTATGGCAGCACGCAGGCGTCGTCTTGCGCTATCCAGATGATCGTCAATGGCACATCGATGGACCTGCATTACGTTCCGGCGGCCAAATATCTCTCCACGCATATTCACGTCGCGCTGGCCCGCGCGCTGGCGGATACGCAAAGCGGCAAACGCTTTGCTTGGGCATGGGATGATCAGGGCGTCTGGATCAGCTGCCTTGCCGATGGCGCAGTCAAACGGCTGAATGCCGGTCCGGGATTCGATGCATCAGGTTATGGCGGCTGGGATTGGGTGGACCTGGCCGATCCCATCGCTGCGGGAGACTTTACGCTGCCCAGCTCCGCGTCATGATCTGGAAGATATGGGGTTATAGCGCGGTGTCTATAAAGATTTGATTCCCCGCCACAAACGGATTGACCACACGCAGGCCGTCAACGGCCAGCCCATCCTGCATATCCTCGCTCAGCAAAACAGTCGCCCCGGCGCGTTTGGAAATGGCGAGGATGAGCGTGTCGAAATATTGCAGATTGAAATGCGCCATCACGTCTTGCGCCACGATCAGATCATCGATCAGCGTTTGGGGCGTCTCGAAAATCGCATCGTAAAGTGCGATCTTCTCGATGATCTGATCCGAGGATAACAGCTTTTTGCGTCCGCAGACATTCGAAAATTCGGCCAGCACCTGCACCGGAATGCAATGTTCGCCGGTCGTCAATTTCTCCATCAGGCGCAGCGCAGCTTCGTGCCTGCCCTGGCTATCCACGCCCAATTCGGCATAGATGAGGATGTTGGTATCGACAGCAATCAACGTTCGGTGCGTTCTTCATAGGTGGCTGGACCGACCAGACCGGGGATACCCTCGCGCATGCTGGCGAGTAACTTCTCGCGAGCGGCCCGAAATTCCGGATCATCCATGCGGTTCTTGCCCTTGGGCCTGATCTCGGCAATCACCTTGCCATTCTTGGTGATGTCGATGGTTTCGCCAGCCTGCACTTTGGCAAAGGCGGCAGAGGTGTTCTTGTTAAATTCGCGGATCGACATCACGCTCATGGCGCGCACTCCAAATTGTTGCAACTGTTGCAACATAGCCTATGGGTGCCGGATGGACAAGGTTAGCCCGCCATGATCTGGATCCCCGCCGCACTGATTGCTGCGTTCTTTCTGGCGTGGCGCACGGCGCTGCAGCAAAAAGTGCGCGGGCAGATGTCGGTTGGCGCGGCATCGCTAGCGCGGTTTTTCTTTGGCTTTCCGATTGCGCTGCTTCTGCTTGGCGGGTTTTTGGGTGTTACCGGCATTACCCGACTGCCTGAACTGCCCTTATCCTTTTGGGCCGCATGCTGGGCCGCAGGCTTTGCGCAGATGGTGGCGACCAATCTGATCGTGCTGTCGATGGGCCAGCGCAATCTGGTCAGCGGCACGGCCTATATGAAAACCGAAACGATCCTTGCCGCGCTACTCGGCTGGGCCTTGCTGGGCGAAGTTTTGTATCCGCTGGCTTGGGCAGGGATTGCGTTGGCCTTTGCCGGGATCGTGCTGCTGTCCACACGCAAGGGCGCGCGCGGGCTGATCGAATGGCTGCAAGGGCTGGGCCAACCAGCGGCGATCACCGGCCTGTCTGCCGGCTTGCTCTTTGCCATTACCGCGATTTTCGTGCGCATTGCCAGCCAGCAGATTGACGGTACGGGACGCAGCTTGGCCGGATTGCTGGTGCTGGCCAGCGTGCTGGGCTTTCAGGCGCTGATGCAGACCAGCTGGTCTTTATGGCGAGAGCCCGATCAGGTGCTGGCCATGCTGCGTGGCTGGCGGCTCACGGGCCTCATCGGCCTGCTGGGCGCGCTGGCATCGGCAGGCTGGTTCATCGGCTATGCCATGGCTCCAGTGGCGTTGGTCGGCATTGTTGGCCAGACGCAGATATTCTGGAGCTTGGGCTTGGGCCGCTGGTATTTGAAGGAACCGGTGACGATCAGCGAAACCGGCGGGCTGCTGATGGTGGGTGCAGGGGTGGTGATGGCACTGGCCGCATCGCTTTAACGATCCGGCCAGCGCCAAAACCATCAATCCTCAGAGGCTGGCGTTTCGGGCGCCGTCTTTTTAGTGGCCCTGGGCTTGGTTGCCTTCGGCGCAGCCGGGGTGATTTCAAACTGCATGGCATCGTCTTTCAACCGCACATGCACTTCGCCACCCTGGGCAAGCTTGCCGAACAGCAATTCCTCGGCCAGCGGCTGCTTCACCTTTTCCTGGATCAGACGCGCCATCGGCCGTGCACCATAAAGCTTGTCATAGCCGCGTTCGGCCAGCCAGGCGCGCGCCGAATCATCAAACTTGATTTGCACATTCTGGTCGGCCAGTTGCAGTTCCAATTGCAGGATGAACTTGTCGACCACGCGGCTAACCACTTGCGTCGGCAGATAGCCGAACGGAACGATGGCATCCAGACGATTGCGGAATTCGGGAGTGAACATCTTTTTCACCGCCTCGTCGCCCGCATCTTCCTTGCTGACATTGCCGAAACCGATGCCCTGACGCGCCATGTCCGACGCCCCGGCATTTGTGGTCATGATCAGCACGACATTGCGGAAATCTACCGTCTTGCCATGATGGTCAGTCAGGCGGCCATTATCCATCACCTGCAACAGAATGTTGAACAGATCGGGATGCGCCTTTTCGATTTCATCGAGCAGCAACACGCAATGCGGGTTCTGATCGATCGCATCGGTGAGCAAACCGCCCTGATCATAGCCGACATAGCCCGGCGGGGCCCCGATCAGGCGGCTGATCGCGTGCCGTTCCATATATTCCGACATGTCAAAGCGTTGCAGCGGAATGCCCATGATGTTCGACAATTGCCGCGCGACTTCGGTTTTGCCGACGCCGGTGGGGCCGGAAAACAGATAATTGCCGATGGGCTTATCAGGATCGCGCAGACCCGCGCGCGCCAGCTTGATGGCGCTCGACAGCACTTCGATGGCCTTGTCCTGGCCGAACACGACGCGCTTCAGGTCGCGGTCGAGATGCTCCAGAACGGCCTTGTCATCCTTGCTCACCGATTTGGCGGGGATGCGGGCCATGGTGGCAATCACCGCCTCGATTTCGCGCGCGGTGATGGTCTTGCGCCGCTTGGACGGCGGCACCAGCATCTGCATTGCGCCAACCTCGTCGATCACGTCGATGGCCTTATCGGGCAGCTTGCGATCATTGATATAGCGCGCTGACAGCTCGACCGCGGCCTTGATCGCCTCGGGCGTGTATTTGACCTTGTGATGGTCTTCAAAGGCGCTGCGCAGGCCCTTGAGGATCTTGATCGCATCCTCGACCGTCGGTTCATTGACGTCGATCTTCTGGAACCGGCGCAGCAGGGCGCGGTCCTTGTCGTAGGGGTTACGAAATTCCTTGTACGTGGTCGATCCGATGCAGCGAATAGTGCCGCCCGACAGAGCCGGTTTCAGCAGGTTCGACGCATCCATCGCCCCGCCGCTGGTCGCGCCTGCGCCAATCACCGTGTGGATTTCATCGATGAACAATATGGCGTCGGGCATTTTCTCTAGCTCAGACACCACCTGTTTCAGGCGCTCTTCAAAATCGCCGCGATAGCGCGTACCCGCCAGCAACGCGCCCATATCGAGCGAATAGATGACCGCAGGCAACAGCACTTCGGGCACATCGCCTTCGATGATCTTGCGCGCCAGACCTTCGGCAATCGCTGTCTTGCCGACGCCGGGATCGCCCACATAAAGCGGATTATTTTTGGACCGGCGACACAGGATCTGCACCGTACGATCCACCTCTGGCCCGCGACCGATCAGCGGATCGACCCGGCCAGCGCGCGCCTTGTCATTCAGATTGACGGTAAACTGGTCGAGCGCAGTTTCCTTTTTCTGGGTCTTGGCTTCGGCCTTTTCCTCAGGCTGTGGCTCTTCGGCCCCGCGCGGGGTGCGTGCTTCGCTGGTCTGGCCGCCTTTACCGACGCCATGGCTGATAAAGCTGACCGCATCGAGGCGGCTCATATCCTGTTGTTGCAGGAAATAGACGGCATAGCTGTCGCGTTCAGAAAACAAGGCAACGAGCACATTGGCACCGGTCACTTCGTTTTTGCCAGAGGATTGCACATGCAGGATCGCGCGCTGCACGACGCGCTGAAAACCCGATGTGGGCGCGGGATCGGTGCGGCGCTCCACTTTTAGCGAGTTAAGCTCGGTATCCAGATATTGGCGTACCGTATCGCCCAGTTCGCCCAGATTGACTCCGCAGGCCTGCATCACTTCGGCAGCGTCGCTGTCGTCAATCATCGCCAGCAACAGATGCTCCAGCGTCGCATATTCGTGCGACCGGTCTGCGGCATGGGTCAGCGCATTGTGGAGCGTCTTTTCAAGCGATTCACCGAAGGTCGGCATGACATTCCCTTTCCGGGGACAAGAGGAGGTTGGGGGCTGGCCGGTCGGTTCTGGCATGGTGCCGGCTTGAATGGATAGAGGCGATATGGTGTGCAGGGTGGACCATTACCATAGCCCTTACGACCTTGGCCGAAACAACGCATCGGCATGATTGCGAAATGCACTGGCCGACGCCATTTTTGCCTCGCACCGCGCGATTTCCGCCTTGAGCGCGGCGATGCGCGCGCCAAGTTCGTCCACCGATAGCGGATCAAGGTCTTGCCGGGTCAGCTGCGCCAGCGGATCAT
>JBGSTI010000076.1:0-3306 GCA_041736605.1 Sphingomonadaceae bacterium | reverse complement strand
AGAACATTCTCTGCGGCTTCATGCGCCTCAACGGTTCCACCATCGGCGTTGTCGCCAACCAGCCGATGGTGCTGGCCGGATGCCTTGATATCAATGCCTCGAAAAAGGCCGGACGCTTTGTGCGCTTTTGCGATGCGTTTGAAATACCGATCATCACCTTCGTTGACGTTCCGGGCTTCCTGCCGGGCGTCGGCCAAGAGCATAATGGCATCATCAAGCATGGTGCGAAACTGCTGTTCGCCTATGCTGAAGCGACCGTGCCCAAAATCACCGTCATCACCCGCAAGGCCTATGGCGGCGCCTATGACGTGATGGCGTCAAAACATCTGCGCGGCGATTTGAACTATGCCTGGCCGACCGCCGAAATCGCCGTGATGGGCGCAAAGGGCGCGGTGGAAATCATCTTCCGCAGCGACATTGGTGACCCCGAAAAGATCGCCGAACGCACCAAGGAATATGAAGACCGGTTTGCCAACCCGTTCGTGGCGGCGAGCAAGGGGTTCATTGATGAAGTGATCTATCCGCATTCGACGCGGCGGCGGATTGCTTTGGGATTGCGGAAGCTTCGGAACAAGGGGTTGGAAAATCCTTGGAAGAAGCATGACAATATTCCGCTGTGAGGAGTGAATTAAGTGGAGATATGGATCGGACTGTCATTAGCTATACTTGTCGCTTTGGACGGCTGGTTCAATCTAAACGGAAAGCCGGATGTGATTGAAAGGATCGCTAAGCGAATCAATCCTAACAATCCAAGTAAGCTACGGCGCTACATTGGCTCTTGCCTGATGCTTCTGGCATTAGCATATCTTGGAGCTTTGCTGATATGAAAATAGGCCGTATCAACCAAAAATATGCAGTAAAAACCTTAATTGCTTTAGAATCACGGAGGCCTTTGAGTAAAAGGTTCAAAATATTTCTGGATCAATCATGACAATATCCCGTTGTGATATAGCCAAGGCGATGCTTCTCGATGTCTTTGCAACATGGGATGATTGGCACGGTGAATTAGACACGGTCACTGGATTTGATTGGGACGAGTATAAGGCGCTTTATGTGCGGCTTTTAGAATCTTCTAAGCCGATGCTTTCTGACGTTGAAGAAGCAATGCTCACGCAGGCGGCAAATCAGTTCTTTGGCTATCCGGGTATCTGCACGGCGAACCTTGAAGCGCGACTAGGTAGTGAATGGAAGCGACATTTGACAAACACATTCCGAACAAGGCTTAACTCATGAAACTAGGCCGTCTCAACCATATCGGCGTTGCAACGCCTTCCATTGCGGACTCCATCGCGTTCTATCGCGATGTGATGGGCGCGACGAAAATTCATGAGCCATTCGACATGCCCGATCAGGTGCTGAAAGTGTGCTTTGTCGATACCCCCGGCGAAAATGGCACAGCGGGCACGCAGATCGAGCTGATCGAACCGCTGCCCGGCAATACAAGCATCACCGGCTTTCTGGCCAAGAATCCGGCGGGTGGCCAGCATCATGTCTGTTATGAAGTGCCCGACATTATGGCCGCCAAGGCCGAGTTTGAAGCAATGGGCAAGCGGGTGCTGGGTGAACCGCGCATCGGCGCGCATGGCACGCTGATTTTCTTTCTGCATCCCAAGGATATGGGTGGGGTGCTGACCGAAATTATGGAGACGCCCAAGGGGGCGCATTGAGGATAATCACCCCTCCCTTCCAAGGGAGGGGCCGGGGGTGGGTGATGGCGGCGTAAAGCTGGTTTCACGACCCACCCCAACCCCTCCCTTGGAAGGGAGGGGCTTATAGAGGGAGAAGAGCCACATGACCTATGAAACCATCACGCTGGACATCAGCGACCAGATTGCCACCATCACGCTGAACCGCCCGGATCGGCTGAACGCCTGTTCGCTGGATATGGCGGACGAGATAACCAATGCGTTGATGAGCCTTGGCGATGCGCGGTGTCTGGTGTTGACTGGCGCGGGCAAGGGCTTTTGTTCGGGCGCGGATTTGCAGGCGCGTGGCTCTGGTTCGATTTCAGGCGGCGATGGCAGCTATCTGGCGCTGACCCGGCATTATAATCCGATGATGATGAATCTCGCGCGTTTGAACATGCCGATCATTTGCGCGGTCAATGGCCCAGCGGCGGGCGTTGGCTGCTCCATCGGCCTATGCGGCGATTTCGTGCTGGCGGCGCGCGACAAGGGCTATTTCCTGCAAGCATTCGTCAATATTGGCCTGGTGCCCGATGGCGGCGCCAGCTGGATGCTGCCGCGTCTGGTGGGCAAGGCGCGCGCCACCGAAATGATGATGCTGGGCGAGAAAATCAGCGCGGAAAAGGCCGAGAATTGGGGCCTGATTTACAAGGCCGTCGATGATGCCGCCTTGCTCGATGAAGCGCGCGCCTTGGCCCTTCGCCTCGCCAATGGCCCGACCCAGGCTTATGCCACGATGCGTCGCAATATCCTGGTCGCGATGGAAAACAGCTATTCCGAGCAATTGCTCGCCGAAGCCGAAGGCCAGCGGATCGCCGGCAGCAGCGCGGATGCGATGGAAGGCGGCATGGCGTTCCTGCAAAAGCGTAAGGCGGAATTTAAGGGCAAATAACCTCACTGCGCTCTCTGCTTTCTCTGCGTCTTTGCGCGAAACAAACTGTCACTGGTTTCGCGCAAAGGCGCAAAGTTTCGCAGAGGTCGCAGAGTTCTTTTGAAGTTTTGGAAAATTGATCATGGCCACATATGAAGACTGGAAATCCGCCGCCGCCAAGGAGGTGAAGGGCAAAGACCTGAACTGGGAAACGCCCGAAGGCATCACGGTAAAGCCGCTTTATACGGCAGACGATGCCCCGGTGGATCCCGGTCTTCCCGGTTTTGCGCCGTTCACGCGCGGGGTGCGCGCATCCATGTATGCGGGTCGCCCGTGGACGATCAGGCAATATGCGGGCTTTTCGACGGCAGAGGAATCCAACGCCTTTTACCGACGGAATCTGGCCGCTGGGCAAAAGGGCCTGTCGGTCGCGTTCGATCTGGCCACGCATCGCGGCTATGACAGCGATCATCCGCGCGTTGTGGGCGATGTGGGCAAGGCAGGCGTGGCGATTGATTCCGTCGAGGATATGAAAATCCTGTTCGATGGTATTCCGTTAGACCAGGTGTCTGTGTCGATGACCATGAACGGTGCTGTACTGCCGGTGCTGGCCGGTTATATCGTCGCGGCAGAGGAGCAGGGCGTGGCGCAGAAAGACC
This sequence comes from Sphingomonadaceae bacterium, assembly GCA_041736605.1. Taxonomy (GTDB): domain Bacteria; phylum Pseudomonadota; class Alphaproteobacteria; order Sphingomonadales; family Sphingomonadaceae; genus JBGSTI01. The sequence continues at coordinate 91 of JBGSTI010000076.1, read as the reverse complement.
TTGCCGGCACCATCCAGAACGACATTCTCAAAGAGTTCATGGTGCGAAACACCTACATTTATCCGCCGCTGCCGAGCATGAAAATAATCGG
>JBGSTI010000072.1:0-2615 GCA_041736605.1 Sphingomonadaceae bacterium | reverse complement strand
CAGCCACAAGGCCGACAATTGCGTGGTGTAGACCAAGGCAATGATCGCTACCGCGCCCATATCATCGACAATCGCCACGGTGACCAGAAACAGCTTGAGCGATGTTGGCGCGCGCGATCCCAGCAGCGCCAATACGCCCATGGCAAAGGCAATATCGGTAGCCGCCGGGATTGCCCAACCATTTTGCAGCGGCCCCGATCCGCCTGCGACCGACAGATACACCATAGCTGGCACCACCATCCCGGCAAGCGCCGCAATCACTGGCAGACGGCGGCCCTCCCAAGTCGACAGGCGGCCATCGACCAGCTCGCGCTTGATCTCTAGTCCCACCAGGAAAAAGAACACCGCCATCAGCGCGTCATTGATCCACAAATGCACCGTCATCGGGCCCAGCTTATCGCTGAGCACCGGGCCAGTTTCGGCGTGGAGCAGGTGGAAATAGCTTTCTGAAAGGCCACTATTGGCCAAAATCATCGCCAAGGCGGCGGCTATCATCAGGATAACGCCGCCCGCCGCTTCGCTCGACAAAAAGGCGCGCAGTGCGGACCGGTTGGGGGCAGCCGCCGGAGAGGAAACAGGGGGGGACATGATGGTGAATTCTCCGAAATCCGGGGGCAGGCCTGTGCCATATAGCGCCCGCTTTGCTTTGCTGTTTCTGGCCGCTGAAGGCCTCAATGTCCAGAAAAACCGGGCTTTACAGCCTAATGACACGGCCCTGATGCGCGATTTGTAATTGGCCATCGGCTGTGGCATCGTGACCATCATCACGCGCAAGCTCGCATGGCATTGCGCACATTTGCGGCCAGACGGGCGGGGGCGCGTATGGACAGTCTGCTATACTTGATTGCTGGCTTTGGCCGCGAGTGCGTCTTGTTCTCGGCGTTATTCCTGTTGCTTGGTGGCCTGGATGAGCTGGCAATTGATGCGCTGTGGCTGAAACTGCGCTGGCAGGGCCGGATGGCAGACTTATTGCTGGCCGATATTGCGCCGCCCCCTGCCGCTTCACCGCGTGATTTCATTGCCGTGTTCGTGCCCGCCTGGGCCGAAGCGGAGGTTATCGGCACCATGCTATGCCAATGCGCCCGAACATGGGCGCGCGACGACATTCGCCTTTATGTTGGCTGCTATCGCAATGATCCTGCGACTTTGGCTGCCGTTCTGGCGGCAACGCGCGATGAACCGGCGCTTTGCCAGATGCTGCGCACCATCGTGGTTCCCCATGATGGGCCGACCAGCAAGGCCGATTGCCTCAACCATCTGTGGCAGGCCCTGGCCCGCGAAGAGATATGGGGTGGATGCCGCGCGCGCTTTATCGTGCTGCACGATGCAGAAGATGTGGTGCATGCTCAAGAGATCACGGTACATGAACGGCTGATGCCCGGCCGCGCCTTTGTGCAGATCCCGGTTTTGCCCTTTATCGATCCCGATGCGCGCTGGGTTTCGGCGCATTATGTCGATGAATTTGTCGATAGCCACGCCAAGACACTGCCGGTGCGACAGGCACTGGGCGCGGCCTTGCCCACCGCCGGTGTTGGTTGTGCCTTTGATCGCGATGCGCTGGGCCGGCTCGATAATGGCGACGGGCCGTTCACGCCGGATAGCCTGACCGAGGATTATGAGCTGGGCCTGATGCTGAGCCAGCCGCCCTTTGCAGGCGGCGTGTTCGCGCGGGTACGGGGCAGCGATGGATCGCTGGTCGCCACGCGCGCGCTGTTTCCGGGCAGTATCGATACGGCAGTGCGCCAGAAAAGCCGCTGGGTGATGGGCATCGCGTTGCATGGCTGGGACCGCACGGGGTGGAGCCAAAGCTGGGCCGATAACTGGATGCGGTTGCGCGATCGGGCCGCACCCTTGACTGCGTTGGTGCTGCTTTCGGCCTATCTGGGGCTGCTGTGCTGGGGCATCACATTGCTGGCGCAGATGATGGGCCAAAGCACAGCCATAACGTTCAGTCCGGCGATACAATTACTGCTTTCGGCCAATGGCTTCATCCTGTTGTGGCGCATGGGTGTGCGTTATGTTCTGGTGTCGCGCAATTATGGCCATGATCAGGGGATCCGCGCGATCATCCGTATGCCGTTGGCCAATCTGGTGGCGATGCTGGCGGCGCGGCGGGCAATCTGGCGCTATATCGCGGTGCTGGCCGGAGAACCCATGGTCTGGGATAAGACCAGCCATCACTTGCCCGGATTTCTGCGACATGTGCCGCATACAGTAACGTTGGAAAAGGTGCAGGCATGACCGCAGCGGCGCAAAAGGCGATGCGCGGACAGGCGCTGATGGCGCTGGCGATGGTGCTGGCAGGATGGACCGGCGCACGGCTGGCATGGATCGATTGGACCAGCGATACCGGTATCGACGCGCCATCCCGTAATTTTGCAACGATGGCCAAGGCGCGCAAAACTGTGCCGGATGTACAGTCCGGCCAGCGGGATCATATGGTAGCGCAGCCTGTGTCTGCGCCCACCATTCAACCGCAATACAGCAGCGCACCTGCCCTGCTATGGGTAGCCAGCGCCCCGGCGGCGATGGTGATTGCGCCGCCCGCTGCACCGCTGCGTTCGGGCTATGCCCTACGCCGCGCGGGTGCAGAGCAGCGGCAATGGGCCTATCTC
>JBGSTI010000067.1:0-1753 GCA_041736605.1 Sphingomonadaceae bacterium | reverse complement strand
GCGCGCCACCGGCAAGCCATCGCGCACAATGATCGCGACCACGCCAGGATTGGGACGCGACAGGCCCTGCGCCCGCCACGATTGTGCAGCGGCAATGCGCAGCCAGTGGCGATCTTCGGGCGTTATATCCGCGCGCATAGGAGGGTTATTGGGCAGGCGCGGTAATTCCGGCCTTGGCCTCTGCCGCTGCTTTCGCTTTGGCTTCGGCAGCAGCCTGTTGCCTAGCGCGCGCCTCCATCGCCTCTACGTCCATGCCAAAGGCCTTGCCGACCTGGCGATAGCGTTCCTTGCGTTCCTCCGCCTCGCGCACCGCCTTGGCCTGGCGTTCAAGCTTGGCAGCATAATCGATTTTCTGCTGGGCGATGATTTCGGCGTCACTGCGGCTCAATGGCCAGCTTTCGACATAGATGATCGTCGGCCGCTCCAGCTCGCCCTTGAACCCGCTTTCGGCAAAGAAGGTGAGGAATATCGACGCGGTGGCCGCCGCCGCCAGCGCCATGAAGCGCCAGCGATGCGGGGTCGCGCTGCCAAAGGCATTGCGCAGATCATGCCATGAGCGGCGAAGCGAAATTGATCGGAAAAATTCCATGCGGTTCAAATAGCGCGTCTGCCCCTGATTTTCCAGCTTTTCCCCTGATGCACATGGGCAGCCCTGAAAAAATCGGCCTGTACGATTTTGGCGAAGCGATGTTGCGCCCTATAATGAATATGTCCCTAATACGGGCCTTTGGTGCTTTCTGGTCACTGCATCGCTGGCCCACAGCAAACCGGCCTGTCCCGTGCCAGTGCAGCATGCGCGGTGGAGCGCCCGTCCCTTTGCGGCGCTCCACCCGTCATTCCGGGCCTTTGTCGACTTCCATCATTCGATGCGTAATTTCCCTTACGCAAGGCCCCTTACGCAATGCGCCCAAGGCCCGTGTTGCGAACCTGTTATCTGCATCCTGAAACAACTGTCAGGACGGGGCCGATGGTGGTTCCCCGCTTTGAAACGACAGGATCAGCGCCATGACCGTGAAAGCCAGCCATCGCAACGACAGTATGGAAAATGCCGTCGCCACCTATCTGGACGTGGTCCGCGGGCCGGGGACCAGTGCCCGCCAGCGGATCATGACCGACCGCGCCTTTGCCGCCATCATCCTGCGACTGGAATCGCGCATCCGCTATTTCATCCGCCAATATGGCCTGTCCGATCACGAGGATGATGCCCGCCAATGCTGTGCCATTGCCACGCTGCGCGCGCTTAGCGGATATGACAGCGACAAGGCCGGATTTGCGACATTCGTTTCGTGGCAGATGCGCGGCGAATTGCAGGCCCTGCGTTTCCGCCTGCGCACCGATCAGCGATCCTCTGCGCGCAAAAGCGGCGCGATGACGGTATCGCTGGATGCGCTGGCCGAACAGGGCGGCAGCGCCTTTGATGCCTGGCTGGCCGATGCCGATGCGACGGATCGTGTGGAATCGCACGCCGCCGATCACATGGCCGCCAGCCTTGCCCAGCATCTGATCGATCAGCATATCGCCAATCTGCGCCAGGCCGGATTGTGCCAATTGGCCGCGCGGCCCAGTGCCAGCGCCCGGCCCAAAAGGGTGCGCCGCGATTCTTTATGCGACCTTCCCGCCTATGTCCGGGCCAAGCCGGGCACCATCAATCCGCGCGATCTGGCCAAGTTCGAAGCCCGGCTGGCGCGTGACCGCGACGTCATTACCGCCTTTTTCATTGGCGATACCGATGAACAGGATCGCCCGGCCCTGC
>JBGSTI010000025.1:0-6262 GCA_041736605.1 Sphingomonadaceae bacterium | reverse complement strand
CGTCTTTGGTGCTGGCCTCTGGTCTGTCTGCCTGTGCCGCCACGGTGGACTATGGCAAGGTGCCGCATGCGCAATATGTCGCAGATCCAGCTTGCAACCCCAGCGGCGCTATCACTCGGCTGAACGCGGATAACCGTCTGTTTGTGGCGACAACCCGGCTGCCCGATTGCCGGTCGGATCAGATCAGCTTGCTCAATTTCCGGTCGAACGTCATGCGCTTTGGCCGTTTTGATGCCGCGCAAGACCGACCCGATGCCAAGGGAAAGATGAAAAAGGTCGTGCCCTTGGGCTTTCAATCCGAAGCCAGCTGGTGGGCCGATCTGGAACGACAGGCGCGCGCCAATGATGGCCGGGTGCTGGTTTATGTCCATGGCTTTCGCGAAACCTTTGCCACCAGTTCGGATTCAACGCTTCAGATCGCGCGGCTGGCCGGGTTCAACGGGCCCGTGATCCAATATAGCTGGCCTTCACAAGGCGAATTGCTGGGCTATGCCGTTGATGAAACCAATATGTATTGGGATGAACGCAATTTCCGGCGCTTCCTGCAGAAATTGGCGCAGCAGCCATGGATGAAGGAGATCGGTCTGGTATCGCACTCGATGGGGGCGCGGCTGGTGATTCCCGGCGTCGAATGGGTGGATCGCAATACGGCCAGTGTCGATTCGAGCAATATTTCCAATATCGTGCTGGTTGCCCCCGATGTTGATCGTCAGGATTTTGAACGCGATATCGCCGAAGAAGTGCTGGCAGCGCGGCGGGTGAACAATGGGCGGCGAATCACGGTCTATGTGTCGGCCAAGGACAAGGCGCTGGCATTATCCCGCACGATCCATGGCTATCCGCGCCTGGGGTCGCCCTATTGCTTTGATCCGTTCGAGGCGGCGGATTTGAAGGCCAAGGGACTGCCCGAACGCTGCTATGCGGCGAAGACTGTTTATGACGTGCCGCCTGAACGCAGTGGCTTTACCATCATCGACACCACGGGCGTGAGCCGCGGCCGCACCGGCCATTCGGATTATTTGACCAGCGCGCAGGCGTGTCGTGATTTTCAGGCGGTGATGACGGGGGCGGCGATTCCAGCCGATCTGCGCAAGCCCACACATTTGGCACATGTGTTCACGTTGATCGATCCGCCAAAGGACCAGCGGCCCGGCGACAAGGAAGCATGTCTGATCGAGAAATGAGGCCTGTGGCCATAGTTGGCGCGGCTTGCATGCAGTCACGCTCTGGGCGCTGATTCGCCATTGAGAGGAGATGTGCTCCTGCGAAGGCAGGAGCGCTGGCCATCATAGGCGACGTTGGATTTTAATCGCCACCGCGCCGGCCTGCGCCGGAGCACAAAATATGCTAATTTGGAATGTGTTCTAGTGCCCAGTCGGTTTTGACGGGGCAATCACATTCACCATATTTATGGCTCAAAAGCCACAACATACGAGTCGCGCGCACATGAAAAAAGCGGGGCACAAGGCCCCGCCTTCAATTCGCTCACAGGGCTATCAGCTTACGGGCTGGTAGGCGTGTTCGACTTCTTGTCAGCAGCCACAATGGTGCCACCAACAACAGCGGTCAGCGCAAGAAGCACGACAAAGATGGTCGAAGGACCAGCCTTGCTGGACTTCTTCGAGGTTGAAACCGAACGCGAAACTTCTGACGAAGCCTTTGCCGGCGAGGAGGCCTGGGCCATGACGGGCGAAACCGTCAATGCGAAGGCTGCAGCTGCTGCAGCAATGTTACGGAACTTCATCTTATAGTCTCCTTATGAGCTCTTTCACCGCCCTGATAAGCAATCGTTCGGCTTTTGGCAACCCTTTATTCCCGCAACTGCGCACCGGGGGATGCGCGCAAAGGAGCAAATGTGTTGATTTGACTGGATTTGTGCATTGCAGCACAGTCCCCATCAATCCGTCGATGCAGAGCGTCGTTTCGTCGCGCCACGGCGTGGTTCGACAGCGGCGCGATAGCCCATAAACGTGAAGATTGGGGTAAAAGTTCCGCAACAGAACGTAAAATTACCTGCGTTTACTAGGACTAAGGCCGAATTGCCGGTGAGTCGGTCCTTCAAAAGGCCCGTTTGCCGCCAATCCACACCTCATTGGGTCGCCATTTGCGGATTTCGCTGGGGCTGGCAAATTCGAAATCTCCATCGATCAGCAGGAAATCGGCGCGCATGCCGGGCAAAAGTTTCCCGATTCGGGACTCGGCAAAGCCCGATTTGGCCGCATCGCTGGTATGCGCGGCAAAGGCGGCCTGACGGTTGATTCGCTCCTGCGGCTGCCAACCGCCAAAGGGTTGGCCAGACATGTCCTCGCGCGTCATGGCCACGGCGATGCTCTCAAACGGGTTTGACACCTCCACCGGCGCATCCGAACCAAAGGCCAGTGGCACGCCCAGCTTGGCCAGCGATGCCCATGCATAGGCCCCGGCGAGACGATTTGGCCCTAGCCGGGCTTCGGCCATCAGCCGGTCTGATGTCTGATGCACAGGCTGCATCGAGGCAAAGGTGCCGAATCGGGCGACGCGCGCCAGATCTGCAGGATCAATCACTTGAGCATGTTCAATGCGCCAGCGCCGGTCGCCCTGATAGGTTAGCGCCATTTCTTCAATCGCATCAATCAGATCGGCATTGGCGGCATCACCAATCGCATGCACGGCGACCTGAAATTCATCCATGGCGGCCCGGCTCATCAGATTGCGCAGTTGCGTTCCGGTCAGCATTGGCAGGCCGCGATTGCCCGGATCATCGCTATATGGCGCCTTCAACCACGCCCCGCGCGATCCCAAAGCGCCGTCATAATAGAGCTTTACGCCATTCAGGCGCAGGCGATCTTCATACAGCCATGGCGTCGGACCAGGACCGGCAATAGTCACCATCTGATCGATCCCGGCGGCATAGGCCATGATCCGGATTTGCAACGCGCCGCGATCCCCGGCGCGGCGAAACGCCTGCCAGTCATCAAGGCTGGTGCCCATATCGGCAACAGCGGTAACGCCGCGCGCGATCAGGATCTGCTGTGCCTTGGCCAGCGCAACATCGCGGTCAGCGGCGCGGGGGGCGGGGATTTTGGCGGTGAGCAGGTCCATCGCCTTGTCAACGAACACGCCGCTGGGCTTGCCGCCCGCCATTTCGATGCGGCCACCTGGCGCGCTGCGGCTTTGTGCGCTGATACCAGCGGCTTGCATCGCCTTGCTATTGGCCCAACCAGCATGGCCATCGGCGCGGCTGAGCCATACGGGACGGTCGCTGATCACGCTGTCGATTTCAGCGGCGGTGGGAAAGCGGCCAAGGCCCCATTTTTCCTGATTCCAGCCGGTGCCGATGATCCAGGGAAAATCAGGATTTTCAGCGGCATAGGCAGCCAATTTGGCCTGCGCCTCGGCCAGGCTTGTGGTGGCCGACAAGTCCAAAGTCAGTGCCGCAAAGCCGATTTCCATTACATGCACATGCGCGTCGATCATGCCGGGCAGCATCGTCTGGCCCTTGGCATCAAGGCGGAAATCAAGATCGGCGGGACGTTTATCCTTGCGATCCAGCAGTGTTTTTACCTTGCCATCGTCATCGATGACCAGTCCTGTAAAGCGTTTCCATTCGCCCTTTTCGTCGAGCGTCAGCCCGGACACATTGTCGATCAGCCCATCAGCCAGCAATGGCGCAGGGGCCAGCAGCAACGCCGCCAGCGACGCCTTTAGGGCGCCTTTGGCCCATGTTTGCGGCATCATTTGCGGCCCTTGCGCGGCAGGCGGCGAACGAGCGCGCTGGTATCCTGACGACCGCCGCCCAAGGCCTGCACATCGACGAAGAATTGGTCGATCAAGGCGGTCATCGGCAGGCTGGCCCCGATGGTGCGCGCCTCGTCCATCGCAAGGCCCAGATCCTTGCGCATCCAATCCACGGCAAAGCCGAAATCGAAACTGTCCTCGGCCATGGTTTTCCAGCGATTATCCATCTGCCAGCTTTGCGCCGCACCGCCGGAAATGGCGTCGAACACTTTATCGGTGTCGAGCCGGCTGGCCTGCGCGAACCGCAACGCTTCGCTAAGCCCGCCCAGAACGCCCGCAATGCAAATCTGGTTCGCCATCTTGGCCGTCTGCCCGGCGCCGGGGCCGCCGACATGGACGATGCGATAGGAATAGGCCTCAATAAACGGGGATGCATAAGCAATGGCATCGGCGCTGCCGCCGCACATGATCGCCAAAGTGCCGTTTTCCGCGCCCGCCTGACCGCCGGTTACGGGCGCATCGACGCAGAGAAGCCCGCGGCTGCGCCCCTCGACTGACAATTGCCGGGCGATACGCGCCGATACGGTGGTGTGATCGATATGCACTGCGCCCGGCCGCATCGATGACATCGCGCCATCGGGGCCAAGCATCACATCGGACAGATCATCATCATTGCCAACGCAGGTAATAACCGCGTCTGCCCCTTGCGCCGCCTCCGCCGGTGTGGCGGCGGTTTTTGCCGTCATGCCCTGATCCTGTGTTACCTTAAGCCAGGCCTCAGCGCGGGCGCGGGTGCGATTATAGACGGTCACGTCATGGCCAGCGCGCGCCAGGTGCCGTGCAATCGGGCCGCCCATGACGCCCAGCCCGATAAAGGCCACTTTTCCGGTTTTTGCGTCGCTCATCGGGTTTTGATAATCCTTAACTCACTGCCACGGCGATTCTGCCATGCTGGATGCATCTTCTAAAGCCTGTTCCCAAATCGCGCCATATCCGATAGGCGCGGCGATCATGACCCAGCCTGAACAGACCAATCATTCGCTTTCCCCTGCGTCCAATATGGATGCGTCGCAGATTCCGGACGTGCTGGAAATTCCGCACGATGCCGAAGCAGCACAGGCGGCGCTGGCGCAATTGACCATTGATGATGTGCGTGCGGCGGCTGCCCGGCTGGACGGCGCGATTGTGCGCACGCCCACATTGCTGAGCCGCACCTTGTCGCAAATTACTGGCGCGACGGTGTATCTGAAGTTTGAAAACCTGCAATTTACTGCCGCCTATAAGGAACGCGGCGCGCTGAATTTCCTGTCGCAGATGAGCGACGCGGCGCGCGCCAAGGGCGTCATCGCTGCATCGGCAGGCAATCATGCACAGGGCCTGGCCTATCACGGCGCGCGGCTGGGCGTGCCAGTGACTATCGTCATGCCCAAATCAACGCCGACGATCAAAGTGCAGCAAACCGCCGCCCATGGCGCGACGGTGATCCTGCATGGCGAGACATTCGATGTCGCCAATGCCCATGCGCGCGAACTGGAAATCGAACAGGGGCTGACCTTTGTGCCGCCCTTTGACGACCCACGCATTGCCGCAGGGCAAGGCACCGTGGCTTTGGAAATGCTGAAAGAAGTGCCAGAGATTGATCATCTGGTGATCCCGATTGGCGGCGGTGGGCTGTTTTCCGGCATGGCCACGGCAGCGCGGGCGATCAAGCCCGACATCCGGCTGACGGGTGTTCAGGCGGCGCTTTACCCTTCCATGTATGCCACGCTGCGCCAGGGCGCGCCGATGGCGTGTGAGGGCGATACGCTGGCCGAAGGGATCGCGGTCAAGGAACCGGGCAAATTTACCCGCCAGATTGTCGGACATTATGCCGATGAAATGGTGCTGGTGTCCGAAAGCGCGCTGGAAACTGCCGTCAGCCTGTTGTTGCAGATTGAAAAAACGGTGGTGGAAGGGGCAGGGGCCGCTGGCCTTGCCGCGATGCTGGAACATCCCGAAGTCTTTGCCGGGCACACCGTTGGCGTCGTGCTGTGTGGCGGCAATATTGATACGCGGCTGCTGGCCAATGTGCTGCTTCGCGATCTGGCCCGCTCAGGCCGTCTGGCGCGGTTGCGCATCGCGTTGCAGGATCGCCCCGGCGCGTTGTTCAAGGTGATGCGCGAATTTGATCAGCATCAGGTGAATATCATCGAGATTTATCATCAGCGCGTGTTCACCAATCTTCCCGCCAAGGGCCTGATCACCGATATCGAATGCGAAGCGCGTGACAAGGCGCAGCTGGATGGCCTGATCGCGGCGTTGATTGCATCGGGTTATGATGTGTCGCAGGTGGAATTGGCTTAGTTCGGGCAAAATTTATACCAGAAAACTTTCGTCACCCCCGCGTAGGCGGGGGTCCATCACCTGCCGGTGCGGCCGCCAAATCCGGTGATGGATTCCCGCCTTCGCGGGAATGACGAAAGGAAAATCCATCCCCAAAAATCACCTAAAAACGCCCTTAACCACCTTTGATGGTTAAGGGGCTTTCCCTCAAATTGGTTTAAGG
>JBGSTI010000509.1:0-3261 GCA_041736605.1 Sphingomonadaceae bacterium | reverse complement strand
CGCGACCATGCCGGGCAGATGCGCTGCGCCGCCAGCGCCTGCAATCACCACCTTGAAACCCGCATCCGCCGCGCCCTTGGCAAAGGCCACCAGCCGATCAGGCGTGCGGTGCGCCGATACGATGCGCACATCATGGCCGATGCCCAGATCATTGAGCACCCGCGCCGCGCCCATCATGGTTTCCCAATCGGACTGGCTGCCCATGACGATGGCAACGGGCGGCGTCAGGCCGGGCACGGACTGTGCTGCGCTTTGTGTCATCAATCAGGCCTTATCGCTCAGACAAATAGTAACGCTCACGCGCCACCAGATTGTCGTCCAGATCATAGACAATCGGCTGACCCGTGGGGATTTCAAGCCCGGTAATCTCGTCATCCGAAATGCCCGACAGATGCTTGACCAGCGCACGCAGCGAATTGCCATGCGCCGAAATCAGCACGCGCTTGCCCGCTTTCAGTTCGGGCGCGATGCGGCTTTCCCAATAGGGCAACACGCGGGCGATGGTGTCTTTCAGCGATTCGGTCGATGGAATGGCGATGCCGGCATAACGCGGATCATCCTGCATCGCGAACGGGCTGTCGGCCTCCATCGGCGGCGGCGGCACGTCAAAGCTGCGCCGCCAGATTTTCACCTGATCCTCGCCATGCTTGGCCGCCGTCTCGGCCTTGTCCAGCCCGGTCAGCCCGCCATAATGACGTTCGTTCAAGCGCCAGTCCTTTTCCACCGGCAGCCACAAACGCTCCATTTCTTCCAGCGCCAGATTGAGCGTCTTGATCGCGCGCTTTTGCAGGCTGGTGAAACACAGATCGGCATCGACACCCTTGGCCTTCATCAAGCGGCCCGCCGCGCGGGCTTCTTCTGCGCCCTTTTCGGTCACATCAACATCCCACCAGCCGGTGAAGCGGTTTTCCAGATTCCACTGGGACTGGCCATGACGGATGAGAACAAGCTGGGGCATCGGCAACGGGCTCCTGAATAGGTTCGGGAATGCGCGCTATAGCGCAATATCAGGCCATGAAAAGCCTTGGCGGCATGGGAAATTGTTTAGGGGCTTATGCCAACACTTCGTCATTGCAAGGCCGCCGGGCCTTACGGCACCGGCACCCACAGATCATCATTGCCCGCACCAGTCACCGGCTCGTCAATCGGCGGTTGATAGCCAAAGCGTTCAAAGTCCTTCACTTCAATCAGCATATTGCCCAGCAACATAAACGCCATATCGCGCGGTTTGGTGCCCTTTTTCTTTTGATCCTCGACTTCCTCTTCGATGAAATCGCGCAGCTGGCTGTTGAACAATTCCTCCAGCGGCAAGCAGCCGACCGGATTGGCGATCAGACAGCCATTGATGGTCGAGAGGCTGTCAAAGGCAAGCCCGCCAGACGGATCGGCGATAGACACCAAGCCAATCGTATCAATGCCAGTGATCGGCAGGCCTGTGCCGTCGATAATCACGCCGTTTATCGCAATGCCTGTCGAGGCCCCGCCGCGCGTTTCGATATCAAAGCGGCTGGCAACAAAGCCGGTGCGCGCATCCAGATCATCAATGCTGGCGGTGTTCTGGATGAACAGCCCGCTATCGGCGCTGGCGAAAATCTCGAACGCCTCCAGCGTGGTGCGGCCATCGGTGATGCCATCATTGCTGGCGAGGCGCAAATCAATGGCATCGACCGGCTGGCCGGTGATGTCGGTCAACGCCTGGGGCGTCACCACCGCAATCCGGTCTGCTGCAAGGCTGAGCGAACCGCCGCGCCCGCTGCCCTCGATCAGGCGCACCGATCCGGTGCCCGCATCGACCACCAGATCTTGGCCTGCCACGATGCGCAGATCATTGCCTTCGGCATTGTTGAGCGCCAGTGCGCCATTGACCAGAACATTGCCGCCGGTAACGAAATCAACCGCGCCATTCGCACCAATCTGGCCGCTGGTGGCGGCTGCGTTGAGGGCAAGATCCTGCACCACCAGCGCATTGGCAACGCCCGCCGGATTGCCCGCATCAAAGCGCAGATTGCCGTTGGACGTAATCCGCGCGGCCTCGGCATTGGTCAGGCGATAGCCTGCTGCCGCCGCGCTGCCACCCAGGGTCATCGCGCCTGCACCATTGTTGATTAGCGACACCGTTTGCGTGCTGCCATTCTGGCCAAGCCGGGCGGTGCTGACAAGGTCGATATCGGCTGAACGCGCGGTGATCGACGCCCCGCTGGCCAAGGCGCTGATATCAATCAAGCCGCCTGCGGTCATATCCAGTTCGTCGCTGGCCACGACATTACCGGAGAGCGCGATGCCCGTCGCAGCGCGCAAGATGATATCGATGGCCGACAATGCGCTCGCCGTCACGCTGCTGCTGGTTGAGGTCAGTGCGATAGTGCCGCTGGCGCTGGCATTGCGGACCACCAGATTTTGCGCCGCAGTGATGGCAACATTGCCCGCATTGGCGGTCGCCTGCTGCACGGTCAGCGGACCCGTGGCGTTGAGTGTCACCGCATTGCCGATGGCCGTCACTGCGCCAGGTGTGGCAATGTTGCTGGTTACCGCAATTGCGCCATTGCTGGCGTTCAGCGTCACATCGCCGCCTGCCAGCAACGTGGCGAATGTTTGCGCGCCGCTGCTGGCAAAACGGGCCGTGCCGCCTGCATCCACAGCGCCGCCAGTGACCGACGCTGCGGTAAGATCGATCACACCGCCGCTGGTCATGCTATCAAAGCTGAGCGCGCCGGTGCTACCAGTAATTGCACCATTAGCGTTGAATGTCGTCACTGCCGCCGGACCAGATAGCGCCAGAGCGATGTCGCCCGCTGCTGACAGGGCCGACGCGGTTAGCGAACCGCCATTGGCCGCGATAGACCCGCCGCTGGCGATGCTGCCCGGATTGATTGTCGCTGCACTAACCTGCGTATTGCCGCCGCTGGTCAGGCCATTGGCAGTGAGGCTGGTGGCCGAGACGATGTTCAGGGTGGTGCCTGCGTTCACGCTGCCCAACGCGACCGAATTGCCATTGAGCGACGCCGCGTTGATGATGCTGGCATTGCCAAGATTGATCGCCCCACCTGCGATGCCGTTGAGCGCCGATGCCGCAATAGTGCCCGTGGACAGGTTTCCACCGGCGTTCAGGCTAGCAACACCGGCAGCGTTGATAGCGCCCGCAGACAGGCCCGTGCCGCTGGTCACCGACAAATCGCCGCTGCTCGTGACCAAAGCGCCGCTGGCAAAGCTGGTCGCGGCATTGGCGGTGATGCTGGCCCCGCCAACATTCGCGGCGGTGAT
>JBGSTI010000110.1:0-9397 GCA_041736605.1 Sphingomonadaceae bacterium | reverse complement strand
CGCTGCGCGCGCTGATCCGGCTCTATCCCAAACGACGCTTTGTGTGGATCATGGGCGCCGATAATCTGGCGGGGTTTCACCGCTGGCGGCACTGGCGCACGATTGCGCAGCTGATGCCGATTTTGGTCATTGCCCGGCCCGGCTATGATGATGATGCGCTGTCAGGCCCGGCCATGGCGTGGCTGCGACCGCATTTGCGCCGCGCCGCCAGCCGCAAGTCATGGCAGGATTGGGCACCGCCCGCCCTGATGGTGCTGCGCTATCGGGCTGACAAACGCTCTGCCAGTGCAATCAGAGCGAAAAATCCCGATTGGGCACAGGCATTTGCGGGCCGCGTGGTGCGCGATCCGGTGACGCGGAAAATGCTCAAATCCTAAATGCTGGACCCCGGCGTGCGCCGGGGTACGTAATCAAGCCGTCAGCGCCAGCCGGATCTGATCGTGCATGGCGTGCACCGCGACACTTTGTTCAACGACAGGCGCGGCGCGGCTATCCTGCCACGCTTTTTCCAACCGCAAGATGCGCGCATAGAGCATTTCGCTTTCCATCACCACGGCGCGGGCCATGGGCTGAAACAGCATCAGCGCCTCTGGATCGCTGGGCGGGCAATGGCCGATCAGCTGGCCATGGTTTCGCAACTGATTTTCGCTGATTTCCCCAGCAAAAAACGCTTTGTGATTCAACAGCCAGGCAATGGAATGCATGATCCGCGTCGTCGCGCGCAGCGATTCACACGACAGCGCCACGGTGTGCGCGCTGCTGTCAGCAATAGTATCGGGCACAATGTCACCGCCCGGCATTTCACGGGTCAGATCGCGCCGATTGGCGGCATGCAGATCCTGAAACTGGGCACGCGCTTCGTCCGCCAGCAACAGCGCGTCACAATATAGCGTTTCGACCAACCGGGCCGTAAAAGGGAAGGCGTTTTCCATGCAGATCACTGCTAAAGCAAATCCGTTCGCTCGCCGCAATGGGGCGATAGGGGCAAGAGCGGCAAAAACCGCATCTGTGCCATCGCCGGACAGGCTGGAATGCAATGATGCGCAGTCATCTGGGGTCAGGCAATGATATCGGGGATCAGATAATCCTCGACCATCATGATCTGGTCTTTCAATTTCAACTTGCGCTTTTTCAGGCGCGCCACCTGCAACTGGTCCTGGCTGCCCGCCTGCATCAGGGCATCAATGGCGGCATCCAGATCGCGATGTTCGATTTTCAACGATTCCAGTCGCTTGCGCATTTCCTCTTCGGTCACTTCGCACTCCTGATACGCCACGGTTCGGCGCAGCTGAGCCACGGCTGTAGCACTCCATCGGATATGGTGACAATCCTGTCGCAAACGGAGAAATTAGCACGCGACAAGGCCCGCAAATAATGATTGCATGTGCATCTGGCCCCAATGGATGCGAGTCGGTCCTGTCCCCCTTGGGCAACCCGCATCCAGGCCAGACTACGCGGGCGGAATCGGCCTGTCTGGCCGGGTTTGCCCTGATCCTTATGGTGCCTTTGGTGCCCGCTGATAAAAGGAGAATGGCATGAAGATGGAAACGGTGAACGATAATCATATCCACGCTCTGCAGGAAAAACATGCCGGACTGGAGCGCCGTATCCACGAAGAGGAAAACCGTCCCTTTCCCGATGCCCAGACGGTCAAGGAACTGAAGCGGCAAAAGCTGCGCATCAAAGAAGAGATTCAGTCGATTCATTGATAGACAGCTAACGTAACGCACGCGGCAGTCCGGGATCCATCGCATCCCGGCCTGTCGCAGGAACGTGGCGTCAAGGCGTTACCGATACGCCATCCAAATTGCGCGGCCCCATGATCCGAGCATAACGCGCACCGCCGCTTTCGCTATTCAACGCTTTGCCTATCCAGCGATGGTAAAGACTGTCTCGCTTTGCTAGACTCTTCTTATGCCCGTGCCATCCGCCTCTTCGCTTCCCCCGCCCAGCACCGCCAGCGCCGCCGCGCGCAGCATTTTGACGCAGCTGCACGATGTCATGGCGTCGCGCACCCATGCGCAGGCCAAGCTGAACCGGGTGACCGAGATCATCGGCGAGGCCTTATCCAGCGAAGTCTGCTCAATCTATTTGCTGCGCGAAGGCGTGCTGGAACTGTTTGCGACGCGCGGTTTGAACCAGTCTGCGGTGCACGTCACAAAATTGGGCATGGGCCAGGGTCTGGTCGGCACCATTGCCAAAAATGTCGAAACGCTGAACCTGGCCGAAGCGGCGTCACATCCCGATTTTGAATATCGCCCGGAAACCGGCGAGGAAATGTTTCACAGCTTTGCCGGGGTGCCCATCGTGCGCCGCGAACGCGCCGTCGGTGTCGTCGCTGTGCAACATGCCGATCCGCGCCGCTATGAAGAGGTCGAGATCGAGGCGTTGCAGACCGTCGCCATGGTACTGTCTGAACTGATCGCCAATGCCGAACTGATCGACAATGGCCCACAGGGCAATGACGATGATGGCGGCATGTCGAGCGCGCCACAGCATATGAGCGGGCTGACATTGGTCAGCGGCTTGGCCAGCGGCGTTGCCGTGTTTCACCAACCGCGCATCACCATCGAACATGTGGTTGCCGAAGACACCGAGGCGGAGCGTCATCGCGTCTATTCCGCGTTTGACAAGATGCGCGAACAAATTGACCGCATGGCCGGGCAGGCCGAATTTGGCGGTGGCGGCGAACATGACGAGGTTCTCGAAACCTATCGCATGTTTGCCTATGACGAGGGCTGGTCGCGCCGCATCAACGAAGCGATTGACAGCGGCCTGACTGCCGAAGCCGCCATAGAGCGTGTACAGCAGCGCACCCGCATGCGCATGCGCCAGATTGATGACCCGCTGCTGGCCGACCGGATGCACGATCTGGAAGATCTGGCCAACCGGCTGTTACGCATCGTTTCCGGCCAATTGGGCACGGCGGCGCAAACCGGCCTGCGCCAGGATTCGATTCTGATCGCGCGCAATCTGGGCCCGGCCGAACTGCTGGAATATGACCGGCGGCGGCTGAAAGGCGTAATCCTTGAGGAAGGCTCGCTCACCGCGCATGTCGTCATCGTCGCCCGCGCCATGGGCATTCCGGTGCTGGGCCGTGTGCGCCAAGTACGCCAAGTGGTGCGCGAGGGCGATCATATCCTGCTCGATGCTGAAACCGCCCATGTGCTGGTGCGCCCTGTGCCGTCGGTGATTGAGGCGTTTGAAGAACGCTTTACCCGCAGCCGCGCCCGTCAGGCCAGCTTTGCGGCACAGCGTGATACACCGCCGGAAACGCTGGATGGCCAGCGGATCACCCTGATGATCAATGCGGGCCTGCGCGATGATATCCCCGCTCTGGGTTCGACTGGCGCGGACGGTATTGGCCTGTTTCGCACTGAATTTCAGTTCCTTGTCTCGGCCACTTTGCCCCAGCGTGAGCGGCAATTGCGCCTGTATCGCGACGTGCTGGACGCAGCGGGGGACAAGCCAGTGATTTTCCGCACTGTCGATATTGGCGGCGATAAATCGCTGCCCTATCTGCGCGGGGACCATGAGGATGAGGAAAATCCCGCCATGGGCTGGCGCGCGTTGCGGCTGGCGCTGGAACGCGATGGCTTGCTGAAGGTTCAGGCACGAGCGCTGCTAGAAGCATCGGCAGGCCGCACGCTCAACGTCATGTTCCCATTGGTGTCCGAGCCATGGGAATTTCACGCAGCGCGCGATGCCTTTGAAAGCCAGCTGGAATTTTTGCGTACGCACAAGAAAATGCTGCCCGAGGCGATCCGCTATGGCGTGATGCTGGAAGTGCCGGCTTTGGCCGAAATGCTCGACCAATTGGCCCCGCATCTGTCGTTCCTGTCGATTGGCACCAATGATCTGACGCAATTCCTGCTGGCGGCGGACCGTTCCAACCCCAAGCTGGCCGAACGCTATGATTGGTTGAGCCCCGCGATCCTGCGCTTTTTGGCCCGTGTGGTAACGACGCTGGAGCCATTCCCGGTTGATATCGGTGTGTGCGGCGAAATGGGCGGGCGTCGGCTAGAGGCGCTGGCGCTGATCGGCCTTGGCATCCACCGCCTGTCGATCACGCCCGCTGCCGTCGGCCCGGTGAAAGCGATGATTCGCACGCTCGATGCGGGCAAAGCACGCGCCAAAATGGCCGAATTGCTCAAAAATCCGCCGCGTGACATGCGCGCCGCCTTGACCGAATGGGCGACCGAGCAGGGCGTGGAGCTGGATTGATCGCAACATATGCAAGTATAGTGCTCCGGCGCAGGCCGGAGCACCGTAAAATTGCCGTTTACTTGATGCGGTGCTCGCCCTTGACCCAGCGCACGGTACCGGTGGACGAGCGCATCACCACGCTTTCGGTGGTCATCTTGCCATTGCGCAGACGCTTGACGCCATCAAGCAGCGAGCCATCGGTAACGCCCGTTGCGGCGAAAATACAGTCGCCCTTGGCCAGATCATCCAGATGATAGATGCGGTTCAGGTCTTCGATGCCCCATTTGCGGGCGCGCAGACGTTCGTCATCATTGCGGAACAGCAATTTGCCCTGGAACTGGCCGCCAACGCAGCGCAGCGCCGCCGCAGCCAGCACGCCTTCGGGTGCGCCGCCTGAACCCATGTACAGATCGATGCCGGTATCTTCGTTGCTGGTGGCGATCACGCCCGCGACATCGCCATCGGGGATCAACACGATGCCGCAGCCAAGGCCGCGCAGTTCGGCGATCAGATCGGCATGGCGCGGGCGATCCAGCACGCACACGATGATATCGCCGGGTTCAACACCCTTGGCTGCTGCAATTGCCTTCACATTGGCGGTGGCCCCGGCATTGAGGTCCAATATGCCCTCAGGATAGCCCGGCCCGACGGCCAGCTTGTCCATATAAACATCAGGTGCATTGAGCAGGCAGCCTTCTTCGGCAATGGCCAGCACGGCCAGCGCATTGGGGCCAGCCTTGGCGGTGATGGTCGTGCCTTCCAGAGGATCAAGCGCGATGTCGATCTTGGGTCCTTTGCCCGGCGCAGTGCCAACTTTTTCACCAATGAACAGCATCGGCGCTTCATCACGCTCGCCCTCGCCGATCACCACCGTGCCATCCATATACAGCTCGTTCAGCGCGGCACGCATCGCCTCGACTGCGGCGGCATCCGCGGCCTTTTCATCCCCTCGCCCGATCAGCTTGGCCGCGGCAATCGCCGCCGCTTCGGTCACGCGGACCATTTCCAGAACAAGAACACGGTCCAGCTGATTATCGGTATTGGGATTGGTCATTGATCACTTCCTTGGCGTTCATGGCCAATTCATGGCCCGGATGGTCCCTGTGCACCAGAAGGATTTCGGGTGCGCAGCGACGCGATGTGACCTGCTATAGGATCAAATCCTTGGCAAATTCATTGCAGTCCCTAAGCAGGGGAATACATATTGTCGAGGCAGGATATGCAAAACATTGCAGTGCGGCTTGCCGCGCTGACGCTACTGCTCCAGCCCATGGCCGCCATGGCGCAAAATGGCGCAGTTGCCGGGCCACCCGACAATCGCCGTGCACAGCAGGTGATCGATAGCACCCGCAGGCCGACCGCCGTCGATGCCAATGGCTGTGTGCGCAATCCGCGCAATCGCGACGAAATTGTGGTCTGCGGCCCCGGTGACGAGGGGCAAGAGCATCGTTTGCCCTTGCGCGATCAGCTTGATTCGGCCCGGTCGACCGATGATGGCCTGCCACGCGCGCCCGACGTATCGGGCCTGCCCAAATGCCCGGTCTGCATCGGCATGGGCTGGGCGCCGGAACCGGTGATCCCCTATACGGCGGATCAATTGCCGTTCGTCGATCCCGAAGTGCTGGAGAAGGAGCGTCAGGCCGAGGCGCGCGCACGCGCGCAGCAGGGGCAGGTGACGCCGCCTTGATGGCTTAGACGCGCTGTACTCCGGCAAAGGCCGGAGTGTTGGCGCATAAGGGTGACGTCAACCTGAAACGGCCACCACTCCGGCCTTCGCCGGAGTACAAAGCTGTCATTCCGGCTGGGGTAAGGCCCCTTCGCCGGCTTCAGCCTGGTCCATCGCAGCCTCATCTGCTGCGCGTTGACGTTCCAGATATTCTGCCTCGATGCGTTCGACTTCGCTTTGCGTCGCGGCCGCATCGGCATCAATCGTCGCCAGACGCTTGGCGCGTTCTGCGGCGATCAGTTCACCAAAGCGCACGTCATTGCTGTCATCCCGCTCCCGATAGGCGGTATCGATCAGTTGGACCATGCAACCCGTAAAGCCGCCCGCGCCCACCGGCGAACAGCTATTGGTGCCCGATGCGCCGACCGTTTCATAGGATTGCACCCGCTGCGTCCACGCCTCATTGGGGCCGCGCGGCTCGTCTTCGCGCAATGCGGTGGGAATGCGGAACCGCTCGTCCTCGTCCTTGCGCGCGCACACGGTGATTTCACCATCGGTCGAAGGCGGGCAGGCATCATCGCCATAGATGATCAGCTGATTGACGCGCGGCTCGTTGGCGTCCTGCGCCATCGCCGGTGCGGTCAGGCCGATGCCAGCCACCATGATCAGGGCGGCGATTTTTCTATGCGACATGATGGGCCTGGCTCCAGCGGAAAGGATGTTTGTATTGGGGTGATGCACGCGCCCGTCTGAACTGCGCATTGACGGGCGGATGATCAGATATGTTTCGACAGGCCAATCGCAGCGCGGCAGCCCATGCGGATCAGGCCCGAGAGCACCGGATAGCCGGGTGCCTGCTCGGCCCCAGCCTCTAGCGCAATCGCTTTGTGCTCAAGCTCTTCGGCCTGAAACTCAGCAATCGCGGCGGATAATTCGGGATCGCTGTCGCCCAGCGCCTCCAGCTGTTCCTGATAATGGCGGTCGATTTCGGTTTCTACCGCCACCGTACACGCCATCGCCGCCTTGGGTCCGATCAGCGCCGTGGCCGCGCCCAGCGCAAAGCCCGCGACATTCCAGATCGGCTGCAAGGCCGTGGGGCGCACCCCGCGCCGCGCGATCATCGCGTCGAAAAAGGCGCGGTGGCGCACCTCCTGATCCTGCATCGCGGCAATATCGGTGGCACCGGGGGCACGATCCCCCATCACGGCCAATTGCCCGGCATAGATCCGCGTGGCACCAAATTCGCCCGCCTGATCAACGCGGATCATCGAATCAATCGCCCGTTCGTCCAGGCGCAAGGTTGCTGTGGTCATCGGCTTTTGTCCTTAAGGCAAAACAGAATGAAAATCGCCGCCCCGCTCGAAATCAGAAAATTATAGCCCGCCAGGCTGATGCCAAACAATTCCCATTGCGCATCGTCACAGCGGATCAAAGGTGCGTTCATTATGGCGTCAAGCGCGCTGCCACCGCCCTTGGTGGTAGGCACCGAACAGGCCGTCAGCCCCTCCCACCAGCCATATTCGACCCCGGCATGAAACGCCCCGATCAGTCCGCTGACCAGCACCAGCATGGCGGCTATCATAGCAAAACCGGGGGATTTGCGCCACAGCGCGAACGCCGCCAAGGGCAGAGCGGCATAATGCGGCCATCGTTGCCAATGGCACATTTCACATGGGTAAAGGCCAAAGCCATGTTCGCTGATCAAAGCGCCTGCCAGCAATCCGGCGGGCACCAGCAACGCCAGCCACAGGCCCAGAGTCTGCCGTGATGCCATAGGTGACACCGATCAGCGCGGATTCTTGGCCACAGCAGGACGACTGGCCATCGCGGCGCTGGCACGGGTGGTGCGGCGCAGCGTTTCCATGGCGTAATGCAGCTGGAAATCCTCAATACCCTTGGCCTTCAGCTCTTCGGGCGTTGCCTTGAAGCGCGGATCATCGGCGGTGTCTTCTTCGAGCAGCTTGTCGTCCAGATCAACCTCGTTGATCAAATGGCCGCGCAGGTCGGATTCACGGAAGCGCGTACGGCGCTTGTAATCGGGATCGGAAATCTGCGGTACGCGGATATCGGGATCAATCCCGCCTTCCTGCACTGATTTGCCCGATGGCGTGTAATAGCGCGCGGTAGTGAGTTTGAGCGCGGTGGTGCGCGACAAGGGCAGCAACGTCTGCACCGACCCCTTGCCAAACGAGGTTTCGCCCATGATCAACGCGCGATGATGATCCTGCAACGCGCCTGCGACGATTTCGGACGCCGAAGCCGAACCAGCATCAATCAGCACGATCATCGGAATATCGCGGGCGATATCATCGGGCCGGGCAAAGAAGCGTTCAGTATCGCGCGGATTGCGGCCGCGCTGTGATACGATTTCGCCCTTGGCAATGAACAGATCAGACAGACGCACCGCTTCATCGAGCAAACCGCCAGGATTGGAGCGCAAATCAAGCACATAGCCCGCAGGACGACCACCCATTTGGGTCTCGATACCGCGCACGGCGGCGCGCACATCGCTGCCGACTTCCGAGGTAAAGCTCGAGACAGTGATGACGCCGATATCGCCCTTCACTTCCCAGGTTACGGGTTTCAGATCGATGATCGCGCGGGTGATGGTAACATCAAACGGCTCTTCGCGACCCGGACGGAAAATCGTCAGCTTGATGGGCGATCCGGGCTGACCACGCATTTGCGACACGGCTTCGTCCAGCGTGCCGCCATAGATCAGCTTGCCATCCAGATGCGTGATGAAATCGCCCGCCTTGACGCCCGCCTTGTCCGCCGGAGTATCCTTGGTGGGCGCAATCACCTTCACCGCGCCATCCTCCATGGTGACAGTAAGGCCAAGACCACCATAGGCACCCTCAGTCTGGGTGCGCAGATCTTCGAAATCCTTGGCGTCGAGATAGCTGGAATGCGGATCAAGGCTGGCCAGCATACCATTGATTGCGCCTTTCATCAGCTCGTCATCATTGACCGGCTCGACATAGGCGGCGCGCACTTTTTCATACACGTCGATAAAATTGGCGATCTGGGTGCTGGTATTGGCATCAACCGCCGACAGGGCTGCTGTAGCACTGGGGATCAGCGCGACAGCCGTCACCAGGGCCGTGGCGCGCATCAACGGAGCAAACTTCATCGCATCTTCCTTAAAGGTTCCAGATCATCTGGCCGAACGGCCATGAGCATAGCATGAATTGGCCAAAATCAACTCCCCAGAAGCGGGATGATGTCGATGGGGCGTCCCGCGCGGCGCAATTCAATGGTGACCAGCGGATCATCATCCGCTGCGTTGGCCACTGGCGCACCTTGATCCACCATATCGCCCACTTGCGCATCCAGATCACCAAGGCCGGTAATCAGGCTGGTCCAGCCGCCGCCATGTTCGATGATCAGGATATTGCCAAAGCCGCGATACGGCCCGGCAAAGGCAATGCGTCCGTCCGCCGGAGCCACCACTTGCGCACCCGACACCGGCACAATCGACAGGCCCCGCGCGCGATAGCCGCTATCGCTGGTTTCACCCAGGCC
>JBGSTI010000440.1:0-2407 GCA_041736605.1 Sphingomonadaceae bacterium | reverse complement strand
GACGCGGCGCTGCACCGCGCGCTGGCCGCCGATTACAAATTGGGCTTTCAGGAATTGCGCCGCGCAGGGCAGGTGATGGAGCCGCTTTATGATGGGCTGGCCGATCTGGTGCGGCGGCTCGACAATGAAGGCTGGTTGCTGGGCGTGGCCACCGGCAAATCGGATCGCGGGCTGGCGCTCTGCCTAGAACAGCATGGCCTGAAACAGCATTTCGTGACGCTGCAAACCGCCGACCGGCATCCATCCAAACCGCATCCCGCGATGGTGCATGCCGCCTTGGCCGAGGCTGGCGTCGCGGCAGAGCGCGCGGTTATGATTGGCGACACCAGTTTCGACATGGAATTGGCGGTCAATGCCGGGGTCGCCGCGATTGGTGTCGATTGGGGCTATCACGAACCGCATGAATTGCTGGATGCGGGCGCGGCCTGTGTGGTGGGCAGCATGGACGAACTCCACGCGGCTTTGGGAGCGCAATTGCCATGAACCCGCCCGATGATGCGCTATGGCGCAAGCGGTTTCAGATCATGGCGCTGTCTCGCTTTTTGGCGCTGCCATTGGTAGTGCTGGGCGCGATGAACCAGACCAAGCGGTTTCTGCCCGATACCAGCCCGTGGCTGGGCATGGGGATGATGCTGATCGGCGTGTTTGCGTTTTTCTTGCTGCCGGTGCTGCTGAAACGCCGCTGGATCAAGGATGATGGCCAGTGAAGCGATTCTATAAGACATCGCAAGCGGCGGCGACCGAAGGCGGCTGGCAGATATTGCTGGATGGCCGCGCGGTGCGCACCCCGGCGCGCGGGGCTTTGCTGCTGCCCAATCAGAAACTGGCCGATCTGGTCGCGGGCGAGTGGGCCGATCAGGGCGAGGACATTCAGCCCGATCTGATGCCCTTCACCGGCTTTGCCAATGCGGCGATTGATCACGTGATACCTGATCCGGCGGGCTTTGCGTCGCGCATGCTGAATTTCGGCGACACCGATACGTTGCTCTATCGCGCCCAGCCTGAAGAGCCGCTGGCGGCGCGGCAGGATGAGGCGTGGGAGCCTTTGGTCCGCTGGGCCGAGCAGCGATTTGACATCACCCTGCGCCGCGTCGCGGGGATCATGCACCAGCCCCAGCCAGACCTGGCGCGCAGCCGCTTTCACGCCGCGTTACAGGCGCAGCATCCGTTTGTGCTGTCGCCCTTGTCAGTGGTGGCCAGCCTGTCCGGGTCGTTGGTTGTGACTTTGGCGGTGGCTGAAGGGCTGCACGATGCCGGGCATTTGTTTGACCTCACCAATCTGGAAGAGGATTGGCAGGTGGAATTATGGGGTCAGGACTATCTGGCAGAGGAAAACCGGGCACACCGGGTGAAGCAATTTACCGCAGCATGGGATTTTGTGCGGGCGGTTGCGGGTTAATTGTACCCCGACGAAAGTCGGGGTCCAGATGCGATGGCAGACCTGGGCCCCGGCTTTCGCCCGGGTACGTTAGTTACGCATCCGCGCCATAAACGCATCCAGCGCCGCAGCCTCATCTGCCGACAATCGCAGGCCCAGCTTGCTGCGCCGCCACAGCACATCATCGGCGGTCTGCGCCCATTCCTGCGTCACCAGATAACGAACTTCGACTTCGGTCAGGTCATGGCCAAACGCCTGCCCGCAATCGGCGAGCGATTTCGCCTCGCCGAGCACGGCATGCGCCCGCGTGCCATAGCTGCGGATCAGGCGCTGCGCCCATTGCGGCCCGACAAAAGGATAGGCCGCGATCAGCGCCGCCTCTTGCGCCGGCACACCATCAATCGCGAAATCACCGCCGGGCAGTGGTGAGGTGGCAGTCCAATGCGGCGCCTCCAACACGGGCAAAGCCTCGGCCATGCGGTCCACGGCTTCCTGTGCCAGATGGCGATAGGTGGTGATTTTGCCGCCAAAGACCGACAGCAATGGCGCGCCATCCTCGGGCGGAGTCATTTCCAGCCGATATCCGCGTGTCGCCGCTTCGGGGCGGCCCGATCCGTCATCAACCAAAGGCCGCACTCCGGCATAGGACCAGATGACATCGGCGGGCGTGATCGCTTGCGCAAAAAACCGGCTAGCGCCCTCGCACAGATAGGCGATTTCTTCCGCGCTCGCCTCGATCTTGTCGAGCCCTGCGGTGTGATCAGCGTCGGTGGTGCCGATCAGCGTGAAATCCTGCTCATAGGGAATGGCAAAGAAAATCCGGCCATCGGGAAGCTGAAAAAAATACGGATATTCATGGTCGAACAGCTTGTGCACCACGATGTGCGATCCGCGCACCAGACGGATGTTGCGGGCACTTGTCCCCTGGCTCAGATGGTCGACGGTCAGCACCGATGGCCCGGCGGCGTTGATCACGGCATCGGCGCGAAACTCGCCCTGTGATGTGGTCAGTCGCCAATGCTCGCCCTC
>JBGSTI010000427.1:0-2113 GCA_041736605.1 Sphingomonadaceae bacterium | reverse complement strand
GACGCGGCGTTCGTCGCGCAAGGCCGCCATCAGCGCACCATCACCGCAGCCGACATCCAGCACCCGGCTGCCCGGCGCAACATTGTCAGCTATCATACGAAGGTCAGAGCGCAACATCGTCACGCCCCCTCGCCTGCGCGCAGGAACCCATCGATGATCCGGTTCATCTCTGGCGCTTCGAGCAGGAACGCATCATGGCCAAAGGGCGATGACAGCTCGACAAAGCTGGCCTGCGCGCCCGCCGCGTTGAGCGCATGAACAATCCGCCGCGACTCCGCCGTGGGATAGAGCCAGTCGGAATCAAAACTGATCAGGCAAAACCGCGTCTTCACGCCAGCAAAGGCATCGGCCAACCGCCCGCCCGCCTGTTCGGCCAGATCGAAATAATCCATGGCGCGGGTGATATAGAGATACGAATTGGCATCGAACCGGTCGACAAAACTGATCCCCTGGTGCCGCAAATAGCTTTCCACCTGAAAATCCGCGTCAAAGCCAAAGGTCTTGGTCTCGCGGTTTTGCAGGCGGCGGCCGAATTTCTCGGTCAGCCCCGCTTCGGACAAATAGGTGATGTGCGCCGCCATCCGCGCCACGGCGAGGCCGGAGCTGGGCACCTCGCCGCCATAATAATCGCCCTTGTTCCAGCGATGATCGGCCATGATCGCCTGCCGTCCCACCTCATGAAACGCGATATTCTGTGCCGAATGCCGCGCGGTTGAGGCTATAACCACGGCGGCAGCAACGCGATCGGGGAATAGCACCGGCCAGGTAATGGCCTGCATACCGCCCATTGATCCGCCAATCACCGCGCTCAACTGTTGTACGCCCAGATGGTCGAGCAACAGCGCCTGTGCGCGCACCATATCGGGGATGGTGATGACCGGAAAATCCATGCCCCATTGCTTGCCAGTGGCCAGATTGATGCTGGCCGGGCCGGATGAGCCAAGGCAGCTGCCAATCACATTGGCGCAGATGATGAAATGCCGGTCCGGGTCCACCGGCTTGCCCGGCCCCACCAGCCGTTCCCACCAGCCCGCCTTGCCAGTCAGCGGGTGCGTAGAGGCCACATAATGATCGCCGGTCAGCGCGTGGCAGATCAGGATCGCATTGCTTTTATCGGCATTCAGCGTGCCATAGGTTTCATAAGCTATATCAACCGGCGACAGTTCGGCACCGCTGTCGAGCCGCAAAGGCCCGGCCAGCGATACCTTGCGGTCCAGCCCGAAACGGTCATCCAAAGGGGTAGGCGCGTGCACATTCATGACGCGCGGGATTGGGCCAGCCGCGCCGGGAAGTCAATTGTTTGCGGGCGGTTGGCGCGGCTTCACCCCTGTGCGCGAATGTCGCCCAATTTGCGTTCCCATTGCAGCGCGTGATCGATGATCGTGTCAAGATCGGCAAAGCGCGGCTGCCATGGCAATGTCGCCTTGATCCGGCGATTGTCCGAAATCAGCGCATCGGGATCGCCCGCGCGGCGGCCCTGCATGATGCGGGTAATCTGGCGGTTGGTGACGCGGTCCACCGCGTCCAGCACCTGCAACACCGAATAGCCCTGACCATAGCCGCAATTCATGGTGAGGCTTTCGGCAGGCTGTTCGATCAGCTTTTCCAGCGCCAGAACATGGGCATCGGCCAGATCGCTGACATGGATATAATCGCGCACCCCGGTGCCATCTTGCGTATCGAAATCGGTGCCAAAGACGCCCACGGATTCGCGCATACCCAATGCCGCCTCTACCGCCACTTTGATCAGATGCGTCGCCCCTGCGGTCGATTGGCCGGTGCGCGCCTGCGGATCAGCGCCCGCAACATTGAAATAGCGCAGCGCGCAATAGTTGATCGGATGGGCCGCTGCGGTATCGCGCAGCATCCATTCGGTCATCAATTTCGACAGGCCATAGGGGTTGATCGGTGCCTTGGGCGTGTCCTCGTTCACCGGGCTTTCTTCAGGAATGCCATAGGTGGCGGCGGTCGATGAAAAAATGAAATGCTTGACGCCGCCGGTGACGGCCGATTCAATCAGCGAGCGGCTTTTGGCGGTGTTATTATGATAATATTTCAGGGGGTTCTCCACCGACTCTGGCACGATGATCGAGCCTGCAAAATGCATGATCGC
>JBGSTI010000423.1:0-1677 GCA_041736605.1 Sphingomonadaceae bacterium | reverse complement strand
CATGCCGGGTGGAAGGGCGCTTTGGCGGGCGTCACCGATGCCACTATCGCCGCCATGGTCGATCTGGGTGCCAATGTGGACCGCATCACCGCCGCCATCGGCCCGTGCATTGCGCGCGCCAGCTATGAGGTTGACCTCAATTTTCGCGACCGGTTTTGCGCGCAAGACCCGGCCAATGAACGCTTTTTCGCCGATGGCCGCCCGGATCACTGCCAGTTCGATATCGAAGCCTATGTCGCGCACCGATTGGCCGCTGCGGGTTTGCGCCAGATCGATTGTCTGGGCCTTGATACCTATGCCGATGCCGATCGCTTTTACAGCTATCGCCGATCCTGCCATCGCGGGGAGCCGGGCTATGGCCGCCAGATGTCGCTGATCGGCATCGTCAAGACTTAATAGCAACCGGGGGGAGCGGAACATGACGGCCAAGACCATCGGATTGCTGGGCGGTGCAATTGCCTTTGCGCTGACATGGCTCTTGCCCGCCCCCGCCGGAATGCCGCCCGAAGCGTGGCCCGTCGCCGGTCTAGTGCTGTGGATGGCGGCGTGGTGGATGACCGAGGCGGTGCCACTGACCGTCACCGCGCTGCTGCCCTTTATCGTGCTGCCGCTGCTGGGCGTGCTTGATGCCAATGCGACGGCGGCGGCCTATTATTCGCCGATATTGTTCCTGATCCTGGGCGGTGCATTCATTGCGCTGGCGATTGAGCGCACCGGGCTGCATCGGCGGCTGGCGATATTCCTGATCAAGCGCAGCGGCGATACGCCCGCACGGCTGCTAATGGCCTGCATGATGGCGACGGCGATCCTTTCCAGCTTTATCTCCAATACCTCGACCGCACTCATCATGGTGCCCATTGCGCTGGCCATATTGGAGGCGGGCGGCACCAAAGAGGGCGAGACCGAGGGCATGCCCGGCGCGCTGATCATGGGCATTGCCTTTGCCGCGTCCATCGGCGGCCTTGGTACTTTGGTGGGCAGCCCGACCAACGCGATTGCCGCCGGACTGATTGACAAGGCTTTGGGTGTCAAAATCGATTTCCTCACCTGGATGGCCTTTGGCGTGCCGTTGGTGCTGCTGGGCGTGCCCTTGGCAGCGTTTATTATCGCACGGGTTCAGCGGCTGGCCAGCGCGACTTTCAACGTGTCTGCCGCGCGCAGCGGCATTGCACAGGCTTGCCCTTGGACGATCCCGGAAAAACGGCTGGTGCCCTTGGTACTGCTCGTTTTCCTAGCCTGGGTGCTGCAACCGCTGCTGGAACCTCTGCTGCCCAAGGGTGCGCTAACCGATGGCAGCATCGCGATCATCGGCGGCATTGCGCTGTTCCTGTTGCCCGATGGTACCGGACGGCCGATGCTGGAATGGAAAGAGGCAGACCGTGCGCCATGGGGCGTCATCATGATGTTTGGCGGCGGATTGGCGCTGGCAGCAGGGATTGGCGAATCGGGGCTGGCGGGCTGGCTGGGCCATAGCCTTGAACCTTTGGGCGCAGTGCCGCTGATCGTGCTGGCGCTGGCCGTCGTCGCGCTGATCGTGGTGATCACCGAATTTGCCAGCAATGTTGCGGCGGCCAGCGCGATCATTCCCGTGGTCGCCGGGCTGATCGGCGCGTTGGGTGTTGATCCGCTTTTGCTGGCCATGCCAGCGGCCATGGCCGCCAGCTGGGGCTTTATGCT
>JBGSTI010000397.1:0-2145 GCA_041736605.1 Sphingomonadaceae bacterium | reverse complement strand
GGCTCAGCCAGTCCCACCAGCCGCCGGCATAGGCCCGCCCCGCCACCGGAATCCCTTGCAACAGCGCCCCCAGCGCAATCCCCTGCGCCAGCGCCGCGACGATCGAGCCACCGGCAAACGCGACATCCCAGAACGCCTCGTGGCGCTTGTCGCGCCAGCGGAATTCGAACGACACGCCGCGCAAAACCAGCCCGAGCAGCATCGCGATGATCGGCGCATAAAGCGCCGGCATGATGATCGCATAGGCCAAGGGAAACGCCGCAAACAGCCCGCCACCGCCCAGCACCAGCCAGGTCTCGTTGCCGTCCCATACCGGTGCCACCGAATTCATCGCGCTGTCGCGATCATCGCCGCGCGTCAGCACCGGAAACAAGATGCCGACGCCCAGATCGAACCCGTCGAGCACGACATACAGAAAGACCGCCAACGCGATCAGCACCGCCCAGATGACTGTGATATCCATGCGCGCCCCCCCTATGCCGGATCGAGGGGCAGGATGCCCGCGGCGCGCACCGGCATTTCCTGCGCCAGCTCCGGTTCGGACGGCTGCGGCGGCTTGCCCATCAACCGCAGGATATAATAGATCCCCGCCCCGAACATCGCGAAATAGACGATGATGAACGCCAGCAACGAAGCCGCCACCGCCGGCGCATCGAGCGGCGAATGGCTGGCACCGGTCCGCAGCCACCCGTACACCGTCCATGGCTGGCGCCCGACTTCGGTGGTCACCCACCCCGCCGTCACCGCGACAAATCCCATCGGCGACATCAGCACCGCAAAGCGCTGCAACCACTGCGCGCTTTCAAGCCGTCCGCGCCAGCGCGCCCACAGGCTCCACAGCCCCAGCGCGACCATGCCAAAGCCGATCGCCACCATGATGCGGAACGTCCAGAACACGATCGACACGCGCGGCCATTCATCACGCGGAAACGCATCAAGCCCGGCCAGCGGCGCATCCGGATCATGCTTCAGGATCAGCGATCCGAGCTTGGGGATTTCGACCGCATGACGCATCTCGCCCGCCGCCTGATCGGGGATACCGAACAGCACCAGCGGCGCCCCGTCGGGCCAGCTTTTATAATGCCCCTCGATCGCCGCAATCTTCGCCGGCTGATGCGCCAGCGTGTTGAGCCCATGCGCGTCGCCGGCAAAAATCTGCAGCGGCGCGACCAGCGCCATCATCCACATCGCCATCGAAAACATCACCCGCGCCCCGGCGTTCTTGCTGTCGCGCAACAAATGCCACGCCCCGACGCCGCCAACCACCAGCGCCGTCGTCAGATACGCCGCCAGCACGGTATGCACCAACCGGTACGGCATGCTCGGGTTGAAGATGATCGCCAGCCAGTCGACCGGCACGAACTGCCCCGCCGCATTGACCGCAAAGCCCACCGGCGTCTGCATCCAGCTATTGACCGAAATGATCCAGAACGCCGAAATCGCCGTCCCCACCGCGACCATCAGCGTCGCGACAAAATGCAGCCCCTTGCCGACGCGCTCCATCCCGAACAGCATCACCCCCAGGAATCCCGCCTCAAGGAAAAACGCCGTCAAAACCTCATACGCCATCAGCGGGCCAATGACCGGCCCTGCCTTGTCCGAAAACACCGCCCAATTGGTGCCGAACTGATACGCCATGACGATCCCCGACACGACGCCCATGCCGAACACCAAAGCGAAAATCTTGATCCAGTAACGGAACACATCAAGGTAGACGGTGCGCCCGGTCAACAACCAGCGCGCCTCGAGCACCGCAAGATAGCTCGCCAGCCCGATGCTGAACGACGGAAAGATGAAATGAAACGTCACGGTGAACGCGAACTGCGCGCGCGCCAAATCCACAGCAGCGAATTGGTCGAACATCGGGCACCTCGAGTCGCGTTGCGGCTGTCTAGGCCTTTGCGGCGTACTTGGCAATGCTCTGGAATCGCTGGCCGCAAGCGCGTAGACTGGGCTTGAAACAACCACGAAAGGTCAGTATAACTGACCTATATACAGGACGATCAAGCCCCCGGGGAATTACCAATGGTCAGCGGTCTCAACGCCAGTCTCGATGACAAATACACCTTCACCGAAGGCCGTGTCTTCCTGTCGGGCGTCCAGGCGCTGGTCCGCCTCCCCCTCGTCCAGCGCGCCCGCGACACT
>JBGSTI010000101.1:0-1955 GCA_041736605.1 Sphingomonadaceae bacterium | reverse complement strand
GCTATCGCGCAGAATGCCAGCGGCAACGCGCATGACATTGCTTTGGCCTATGCCAGCGGCGTTGGCGGCGGACGCAGCGGCATCATCGAAACCAATTTCCGCGAAGAATGCGAAACCGATCTGTTCGGCGAACAGGCCGTTCTATGCGGTGGCATCACCCATCTGATCCAGGCCGGTTTCGAAACCTTGGTCGAGGCTGGCTATGCCCCCGAAATGGCCTATTTCGAATGCCTGCATGAAACCAAGCTGATCGTCGATCTTCTCTATGAAGGCGGCATCGCCAATATGCGCTATTCGATCTCGAATACGGCAGAATATGGCGATATCAAAACTGGTCCGCGCGTCATCACCGCCGACACCAAGGCTGAAATGAAGCGCGTTCTGGCCGACATCCAGTCGGGCCGTTTCGTCAAGGACTTCGTGCTCGATAACCGCGCCGGTCAGCCGGAACTGAAGGCCAGCCGTAAGGCCGCAGCAG
Source organism: Sphingomonadaceae bacterium (assembly GCA_041736605.1). GTDB lineage: Bacteria > Pseudomonadota > Alphaproteobacteria > Sphingomonadales > Sphingomonadaceae > JBGSTI01. Next base: position 1,477 of record JBGSTI010000101.1, on the reverse strand, counting down.
CCCATCCGATCGAAAAGGTCGGGGCCGAACTGCGCGCAATGATGCCGTGGATCGCCAAGAACAAGCTGGTCGACAAAGACAAGAACTAAGCCTTGTTGCCATAACGGATCGGGTCGTTTTGCGAAACGATCCGGTTCGATGTGATTGCTTGACTCATCAAGGGGTGGCCGCGACTATCGTGGTCACCCTTTTGTCTGTCAGGAGCATCCCCCCCATGCGTAAAATTCTCATCGTGCTAGCCAGTGCCGCCAGCTTTGCCGCCGCGCCGCTCGCCCTTGCCCCGTTGACCGCGCAGGATGCGCCAAAGCTGCCGGGCAGCATGGATGCGTCGCTGGTAACGGCCGGCACCTATGCCACTGATCCGTCGCACACACTGATAGGCTGGCGCGTCAATCATTTCGGCTTCAACGATTATTTCGGCGTATTCGGCGATGCGACCGGCACTTTGGTGATGGACCCGGCCAATCCCTCCGCCGCGACGGTCGACATCACTATTCCCATCGCCAATCTGTCGACGGCTAGCGCGGGCCTGACCAAGCATATGCTGGGCAAAGACTTTTTCGAGGCGGAAACCCATGCCAGCGCGCGCTTTGTGTCGACCAAAGTGACCGTCGAAGGCACCAATGCGGTGATCGAAGGCAATCTGACGATCAAGGGCGTGACCAAGCCGGTAACGCTGGACGCGCGCTTTACTGGCGTTGGCACCAATCCTTACAGCAAAAAGGAAACTGTCGGTTTTGAAGCCGACACAACGATCAAACGGTCGGATTTCGGTATCGCCTATGGCATTCCGATGGTGTCGGATGAAGTGGCCTTGGGCATCAGCGTGGCGTTTGAAAAGGCGCCTGCCGCTGCTGGTACGCCCACCCGCTGATCTTGTACCCCGGCGAAAGCCGGGGTCCAGCCGCAACATCTGATCTGGGCCCCGGCTTTCGCCGGGGTACAGGCCATTTTACCATCACACCGCCGGGCAATAGCTTTTCAGATAATCGCTATGGCTGGGCATGTGCTGCACGACATATTGGATCGATTGCGCAATCGCGTCGAGTTCCTTGGCCCTATCCGGTTCTTTCAGCGTGTCGGCCATGGCGTTGTGACCGGTCATCTGGATGCCCTGCCCCATCATCACCGCCGCCCAGCTGGTTTCGGTGAACAGCTCGTCTTCCTCGCGGAAAATCTGGCCATTGTGGCGGAACAAGGCGATCTTCTCCGCCAGCGTATCCGGGATCGGCATGTTGCGGCAATAGTTCCAAAAGTCGCTGTCATCGCGCTTGGTGGCGTTATAATGCAGGATCAGGAAATCGCGGATGCGCGCATATTCCTTGCCGGTCAGCCGGTTGAACGTATCCTCCTGCACCTGGGTGACGCCATCCAATGACAGCACCGAAATCAGTTTGGTAATCCCTGTGTTGATGAGGTGGGTCGAGGTTGATTCAATCGGCTCCATGAACCCGGCAGCCAGGCCCCAGGCCACGAC
>JBGSTI010000335.1:0-4041 GCA_041736605.1 Sphingomonadaceae bacterium | reverse complement strand
CGGCCAGCACCATCGGCTGGTTGGCGACAATGCCCACGGTGCGCCCTTCGATGCGGCCGAAACCGATGATGATATTGCCCGCATGGCCCGGCTGAACCTCGAAAAAGTCGCCTTCGTCCACGGTTTTGCGGATCACTTCGTGCATGTCGTACGGCTTGGCCGCCGAACTCGGCACCAGCGTGTCGAGGCTGGGTTCTTCGCGGTCCCAATCATCGGCGGTCGGCCGTTCGGGCACGCCCATCCGGTTGTTTTCGGGCAGATAGTCAAAGAAATCGCGCGTCGCCAGTAACGCTTCGATATCGTTTTCAAACGCATTGTCGGCCACACCCGATTTGCTGGTATGCGTAACCGCGCCGCCCAGTTCCTCTTGGCTCACCACTTCGTTGGTCACCGTCTTCACCACATCGGGGCCAGTGACGAACATGTAGCTGCTGTCCTTCACCATGAAGATGAAGTCGGTCATCGCGGGCGAATAGACCGCGCCGCCTGCGCATGGCCCCATGATCAGGCTGATTTGCGGCACCACGCCGCTGGCCAGCACGTTGCGCTGAAACACTTCGGCATAGCCGCCCAAGGACGCCACGCCTTCCTGAATACGCGCGCCGCCGCTGTCATTCAGGCCGATGACTGGCGCACCGACCTTCATCGCATTGTCCATGACCTTGCAGATCTTTTTGGCATGCGCCTCGGACAGCGATCCGCCGAACACGGTGAAATCCTGGCTGTAGACATAGACCAGACGGCCATTGATCGTGCCGCTGCCCGTCACCACGCCGTCGCCGGGGATCTTGGTTTGCTCCATGCCGAAATCGACGCAATTATGCTCCACATACATGTCGAGCTCTTCAAAGCTGCCTTCATCGAGCAGGATGTCCAGCCGCTCACGCGCGGTCAGGCGGCCCTTGCTGTGCTGGGCATCAATGCGCTTTTGACCGCCACCCATATGAGCAGCGTCGCGGCGTTTTTCGAGTTCGGCAATATTGGACGACATGCAGGATCCTCAGCAAAATGAAGTGTCTGACGCTGACATGCCCCGCATGGCCGGTAAGCGCAAATGTGAATTTGCAAAGTTGCAAAGTGAATATTTGCAAAATTCCGCCAAAGCGATAAAATCGCCATCACACTTTCTCTGCGCCCTTTGCGAACCTTTGCGCCTCTGCGCGAAACAAAGGGGTTTAGCGCAGAGGCGCAGAGATACGCGAAGATCGCAGAGGGAATTATGAGCAAGCGTCGGATATTTGCCGGAGGACGGTTGAAAGCGCTGCGCGCTGGGCTGGGTTTGCGGCAGGCGGAGATGGCGGGGCGGCTGGGCATTTCGGTGTCATATCTATCACAGCTGGAGCATGATGATCGCCCCCTGACCCCGGCCCTGCTGGAGACGCTGGCGCGCGATTTTCCATTGGATTGGGAGCGGTTTGAGGAAGACGCCGCCACGCGGCGCTTTGCTGCCCTGCGTGAGGCAGCGGCAGATCCGTTGTTCGCAACGCCGCTGGCCCCCGATCAAATCAACCGCATTGCCGAACAGCAGCCGCAATTGGCCGATCAGTTCATCGCCCTGCATCAGGCCTATCTGCATGCTGGCCAGCGACTGCAAATCGTCGATGAGGCGCTGAATGCCGATAATGCCGGGGGCAGCCGCCTGCCTTGGGAGGAAGTGCGCGACTGGTTTCACAACGCGGGCAATTATGTCGATGTGCTGGACCGCGCGGCAGAAAGGCTGGGCGATATGCTGCGTGGCCCCGCCTTGTCGCCGGGGCTGGAGGGGTTGCAGCTGTATCTGCGCAATGCCCTGTCGGTGTCGTTGGTCTATGCCGGATCAGCGGGCCTGCGCGATTATGACGCCGAAATGGGGCATCTGGTGATTGACCAGAGCCAGCCATCGGAAAGCCAGCGGTTCCAGTTGGCGCATCAATTGGGCGCGCTGGCGCTGAAGGATGAAATCAGCGCAGTGGTTGAGGCAGCGGGCTTGCGCACGGCGGCGGCGCGGCAATTGCTATCGGTAGGCCTCGCCAATTATGCAGCGGGCGCGATCCTGATGCCCTATGGCCGGTTCCGGCAAGAGGCACGCACGGTGCGACATGATATTGACCGCTTGCGTCAGGCCTTTGGCGTGTCGTTTGAACAGGCTTGCCACCGGCTATCGACGCTGCAACGCCCCTCGGCGCGCGGTGTGCCGTTCTTTTTCTGTCGCGTCGATATGGCGGGCAATATCACCAAGCGCCATTCGGCCACCCGCCTGCAATTTGCGCGCTTTGGCGGGGCCTGCCCCTTATGGATTGTGCATGAAGCGGTGGCGATCCCGGACCGGATTTTGGTGCAGCTCGCCGAAACCCCCGATGGGGTGCGCTATGTCTCGATGGCCAAGGGGCTGGTCAAACCATCGGGCAGTTATGACCGCAGCCCCCGCCGCTATGCCGTAGCCCTGGGCTGCGAGGCAGAGCATGCGCATGAATTTGTCTATGCCGATGGGCTGGACCTAGCCTCCCCCCGCGCGGCGACGCGGATCGGCATTTCCTGCCGCCTATGCCCGCGCGACGATTGCGACCAGCGCGCCTTTCCGCCATCGGATCGCAGCATCGTGGTCGATCCCGACCGGCGCGGCGTGGTGCCGTATCGGATTGGTTAAGCGAAGTTATCGATTTACTTGCACACTCCTATTTGCAAATCTTGGCTCGCAAGAAAAAGACGGGGTGCTGATAATGCGCAAGTTCGTACTGCCTATCACGGCGATGTTTTTGGTTCCAATGTTGCCCGCCATGGCGCAGGCAACTTTTCAAGCCAGCCCCGAAAAGGCCGTTCAGCACAGGGAAAGTGGCTGGATATTCCCCAAAAAAGTCGGAAAGCTGGATCGCAAGGCAGAGCCCACGACCATTGCTGGAACCAATGACGTGTTTGCCCAATATGAAACCGGCAAGGGCGACAACAAGATCATCACGACAATCTATGTCTATGCCTCCAATTCGGCGGCGCTGGATGCCTCTTATGACGGCGCAAAGGCAGCAATCGAAGAACGACTTGGTGGCCCGATTACGATGGCGCAGCTTTGGTCAGAAGGGCCATTTACGGTAGGGTCTCAACGCAGGCTGATGGGACGCAAATCCTTTTTCAAGGGCGGATTTGGACCAACCAGCGTTGCCGACACGCTTTACCATTTCGACACCGGCCAATGGACTGTCAAAATTCGCATGACGGGCCGGGAGGAAGCCAGATCATTTGAGATAGGTGACGAATTTGTCCGCGCCCTGCCTTGGGACAGTCTGACCATCGCGGAAGGACAATGCACTGGCTATTCCTGCACAACGCAGCGCCCGGTGCCCATCCATGGCCTCATCCCCGAAATGCTGGCGGGTTTGATGGTCCAGAAACAGGCATTTACCATTGAAGATAACGATACGGAATGCATGGCGTCCGACATAATCGCTGGCCTTTCGGCAACACCCAAACTCAATGCCGAAGGCCTTGCCTCGCCGATCGAAAAGGTCATTGATTGCAAGGCAGGTGACCGCAATGTCGCCTTTGTCCGCTTTGTGCTGCCGCCGGACATGCTGGAAAAGCTGGTGAGCTCACCCGATGGCCTAACGCTAGCAGGGCCTTTTACCTTTGCCATGGTACAAAATGGTGATGGCATCGATTTGGCGGATCTGCACGATGGCACAATGGACTCAGCGAGCATTGACGCTGTGTTGACGCGCATCAAGGCGAAACAGCAAGTGGTCTTCACGACCTGGAATGCAAAGACGCAAGACCTGAAGCCTGTGATACGTTTTGTGCAATGAACTGGGGCGGATGGCCCCGGCTCATCAGCAATTACTTCATCAGCACCAGTTCCTCGGCCATGCTGGGGTGTAGGGCCATGGTGTCGTCGAAATGCTGCTTGGTCAGGCCCGCCTTTACCGCAATGGCGGCGGCTTGCAGGATTTCGCTGGAATCTGGACCGATCAAGTGCAGACCAACGACCTTCTCATCAGCGCCCGCGGTAATCATCTTGTACAGCCCGCGTTCTTCACGGCCTGACACGACATTTTTCATCGGGCGGAAATC
>JBGSTI010000334.1:0-3666 GCA_041736605.1 Sphingomonadaceae bacterium | reverse complement strand
GTCACCTCGACATCGCCGAACAGGTTCATCTGCACCACGAAATAGTCTTCGGTCAGCAGGGCAGCGATTTCCGGCTTGATGAACACCTCTTCGTGCATCTTAGTGCAGTATATGCAACCGCGCTGTTCAAACATTACCAGCAAACGCTTGCCTTGAGCGTTGGCCTCGGCCAGATCCTCGGCCATGTCCTTGAAGGTGTCTTGCTGCCAGGCGGTTTTGTGAAGCCCGTCATCCCCAAGCTCGGCCGCATGGACCGAAAGGGAAAGGGTGAAAGCGAACAGCGTAATCATCAATTTTTTCATGGGATCCTCCAGTCACCCGATTGTTGTCAGCCAAGGCATCGCTCGGATCATCGCATCCGCGATCAACGTGACCGAATTGGTGGCGATCAGCACGGCAAACAGGATCAGCATCCCGCCCATCACCTTCTCCACATGGCCCATATAGCGGCGGTTGAGGGCCATCCAGCGCAGGAACGGCCCGGCGAACAGCGCGGCCAGCACAAAAGGCGCGGTCATCGCCAGCCCGTAAACCAGAAGCAAAAGCCCACCCTGCCAGATGTCGCCCATTCCGCTGGCCACCATCAAGATCGCCGCCAGCGCCGGGCCCACACAAGGCGTCCAGCCAAACCCGAAGGCGAGACCCATCACATAGGCCCCCGCGATGCCTGCCGGTTTGGCTGCCGTTTCGATTCGCGCCTCGCGGTAGAGAAAGCCAATGCGCAGGATGCCCAGAAAATGCAGGCCAAAGACGAACAACACCGCCGCCGCGACATAGGACAATTGGTTCTTCCATTGAGCAAATGCCTGCCCCAGTGCCGTGGCGCCCATGCCCAGCAGCACAAAGATCGACGTGACGCCCAATGCGAAGGCCACCGCCTGAACCACCAGCCGCCGTTGCGCCCCGGGCGCAATGGTCTGGTCGCCCCGCAGTTCCGCCATCGAAATGCCCGCCATGTAGCACAGATAGAATGGCACCATCGGCAGGATGCAGGGAGACAGGTACGACAGCAGCCCCGCCAGTGCCGCACCGCCGAAAGAGACATCGAACAACATCAGCGCCCCTTGAATTTAGATCACATTCATATATTTTTATGCGTGTGGACAAGGGGGTGTGTCAATGCTGCAAAATTGGGCACGGCAAATCGTTTTCGGCGTATTAGCTACAATACTCTTGTCTGATGTCGCTATGGCCGACAATCTTCGCCTGATGATGGTGGAGCGCCCCGGTTGCCACTGGTGCGCAAGATGGAACCAGGACATCGGCCCGATCTATCCAAAGACGCCTGAAGGCCGGGCTGCCCCGCTGCTGCGACACGACGTCCGCGATCCTCTGCCGGCAGGCATCACTGTGGTGTCGCCGCCGCAGTTCACGCCAACCTTCATCCTGTTGCAGGATGGCACCGAGATTGGCCGCATCGATGGCTATCCGGGCGAAGATTTCTTCTGGGGGTTGTTGGCCGGGCTTCTTACAAAAAGTGCCTCTGGCGTCGCATGGACGGCGTCTCCATGACGGGCTGGGAACATCCCGTGTGGCGGAAAACCGGGGGTCGCACTTGACACAGATCAATGATAACAAGCGAAATATCGGGATGTGTCTGCGTTACGCGAGAAAGGTGATCTGATGGCTGCTGGCGTGATGGGCGGATCGGCCTCCCTGTTTGACCGTATGGTGGAGACTCTTGTGAACGGCAAATCGGCCGAACGTGGCACTGGGCGCGAGGCGGATGTAGCGACGGACGCGGCATCCCTTGACTTGTTGTTTTCACAGGCGGAGGAGGCATCGGCTTTTCTCAAGGCGTTGGCACATGAGGGTCGGCTGATGATCCTGTGTTCGCTGGTGAACGGCGAAAAATCGGTGACGGAACTTGAAAACCTTTTGAATTCGCGCCAGGCGGCGGTCAGCCAGCAGCTTTCCCGTCTGCGGTTGGAGGGAATTGTTTCGGCCCGGCGCGACGGGAAGGCGATTTACTACAGCTTGCGCGACCCGAAGGCGCAGCAGATGATCGCGCTGCTGTACAGCATGTTCTGCAAGCCCGAATAAGGCGAAACGGACCGCAATTGCGAACTTTGGGAGGAGGCGCGATTGGATAACGGCTCTTATGGTTTGATGGCAGCCGCTGCCGGATTGATCGGCGGTTTTGTGCTGGGTCTAGCCGCCCGGCTGGGGGATTTCTGTACGCTTGGCGCGCTTGAATCCGCCCTGTACTCCGACGATCAGCGTCGCCTGCGGCTTTGGGGCATCGTGCTTGGCACCGCCATTCTTGGAACCTTCGGATTTGCACATGTTGGGTTGATCGACATCGGGGCGACCTTCTATCACAGCTTTCAGTGGAGCCCGATGGCCAGCATTCTGGGTGGTCTGCTTTTCGGCTATGGCATGGCGCTGGCTGGCAACTGCGGCTTTGGGGCGCTGGTACGGTTTGGAGGCGGGGATCTGCGGTCGCTGGTCGTGGTCGTGGTGATGGCCGTTTTCAGCTATGTCGCGCTTTCGGGTCCCCTCGCCCCGATGCGCATTGCACTGTTCCCGCAGATCGCCGCAAGCGGGCCGCAGGGCCTTGCTAACATGTTCAGCGCGTTTACAGGATCTCCACCGCTGTTTGCGGCGACGGCGGTCGCGCTTGGTTGTTTTGTCTGGGCGCTACGTTATCCTGCGCTGCGCCAGTCAACCCGGCAAATCGTCTGGGGTGTTCTCGCGGGCGGCGCAATTGTCTGGGCCTTTGCCACAACGACATGGCTTGCCAGGGAAAGCCTTGGCCAGATCGGCGTCGAGGGGTTTTCCTTCACAGCACCCATCGGGCGGACGTTGATGTTTCTGATGACCTCGACCGCTGGCGGCATTACCTTTTCCGTCGGTGCTGTGGTTGGGGTTCTGGCGGGGGCGCTTGCCGGATCGCTGTTCCGGGGCCGCTTTCGATGGGAAGCGTGCGAAGACCCGCGCGAACTGGGCAGGCAAGTGTCAGGCGCGGCGTTGATGGGGATAGGCGGGGTGGTGGCGATGGGGTGTTCGGTCGGCCAAGGGGTATCAGGCATTGCCACCCTTGCTTGGTCCGGCCCAGTTACATTGGCTGCGATCGCGGTCGGCGCGGCCATTGGACTACGCCAGTTGATTCGTGGATTCGAACCGATCTGACACTGCAGTCTATCCACTAGACAGAGAGGGCAAGAACCTGCCCTGCTGCGCGTCGATGAATGCGTGAATGCTTCTCACGGCACCCGTCAGCACCTTCCCTTCCGGTACCATGAGATACCAGACTCGCTCCAGCGGCAACCCCTCGGCACGGATCAGCACAAGCCGTCCCGAGCGGAGTTCCTCAGTGACGGTATGAAGCGAGATCAGTGCAATTCCCAGACCCGCCATGACCGCCTGCTTGATTGTTTCGTTCGATTCCATTTCAACCGTCTGGTATGGTTTCCCATCGCCGATCCGGTCGAAATATCGCGTCATCAGGATGCGAGTACCTGACCCCAGTTCGCGGGCCAGAATCTTTTCCCGCAGGATTTCTGACGGGGCCGTAAGTGCATGTTGGGCTAGAGGATGTCCCGGTGCGGCGATCAGGACATGCGGATGCGCCCCGATGCAGGTGGCAGAGACTACCGGCATCTGCGGCGCCCGCCCCATGATGGCCAGATCAATGCTGCCCTCCAGCAACAAGGCGATGGTCGC
>JBGSTI010000329.1:0-6089 GCA_041736605.1 Sphingomonadaceae bacterium | reverse complement strand
ATTTGCCTGGCTTTGGTGCATTTGAACCAGCGCCATGATCGGCCATGGCCCGTTATGAACAAAGGGTGCCACGCTGCGGACAAAATAGGGGGCAGGCATGATCTGGTCGGCCGGACCCCAAGCGATGATTGCTGCGTTAGTGCGATGGATCAACGCCGTGGCCAGTTCCAGCATCGCTGCCATGACCGGGGTGGAATTGCGCGCCGCGATGATATGCGGGCCAGCCGATAGCTCCAGTGAGGCAAGGCCTTCGCACCCATGATCCAGCAACAGGCGATGCGCGCCATGATGGCGCTGTTCGGTCTGTGCCACCGAGCGCAGCCGCAACAGAAACTGCATGCCGCGAAACAGCACCGGGCGTTCTTCTGCTTCTGGTGTTGGGCCGCTGTCATTTGAACGGGCTTCGGCAGCAAGATCGGTTACGGGCAGGCCATGCAATATGGCTGACAGGGGATCGTGCGGGCGGACGTCGTCTGTGTCATCGTCCGCACCATTTGCGCCGGAAAACAACAGCGCCAATGGCCATTCGTCCAAGGTGCGCCAGTCATTCAACGCCCCAGCGTGATGGCCTGCTTGATTCCGCTCAGCTGCCATGGGTCCGGACGCCTTTTGGCCCGGTGATGTTGGGCGCGGCTTGCGCCGTATCGCGCCAATCATTTTGTGCCGCCAATCACGCTCTGATTTCCCCTGCAATTATCCAGCGGCCCGGAATGCGGTATCACCGGAAACATCAATCCCGGAAAATTGCACAAGAGTCGAGCCTTGCAGGAGGAAACACATCCAAATTGGACAAAGTTCCTCGGAACCAAGATTTTACATATAAATCAGATTTTTAGCTGGCTTCCCAGCTCAACCACGCGGTTGGTGGGCAGGCGGAAAAATTCCATGGCGCTGGCGGCGTTGCGCAGCATCCATGCAAACAGATGTTCGCGCCACAGGGCCATGCCCGGCTTGTCCGATGCCAATAAAGTCTGGCGCGACAGGAAAAAGCTGGTGCTCATCATCTTGAACGGTTCGCCGCAGGTGGTGGTGCGGGCCAGCGCGCTGGGCACATCGGTTTCTTGCATGAACCCGAATTTCAGCACGACCCGGTAAAAGCCCTGGCCCAGATCGAACACGCTGATCTGATTGTCTTCCTCAACATAGGGCGCATCGACGATCTGCACGGTCAACACAACGACCCGTTCGTGGATCACCTTGTTATGCTTCATGTTATGCAGCAGCGCCTGCGGCACGCCATCGGAATTGCTGGCCATGAAAATCGCGGTGCCGGGCACGCGCGTCGCGCTGTTATTGGCCGATTTGGCAAAGATCGCCATGGGCAGCGAGCTGTCGGCCATGCTTTCGCGCATCAGCGCGCGACCCCGCGACCAGGTGGTGAGCATCACAAAGATAATCGCACCGACGATCAGCGGGAAATAGCCGCCCGAGGGAACCTTGAGTAGGTTCGCGCCCAAATAGGCAATGTCGACAATGAAGAAGACCAGCAGGATCGGCAGCGCCTTCCATTTCGGCCATTTCCACAAGGTCAGCAGCACCACGGCCAGCAGGCAGGTATCGATGAACATCGCACCAGTTACCGCGATGCCATAAGCGGCGGCCAGATTGCTCGACGAACGGAAGAACAATACCAGCGCCAGCACCATGATCATCAGCGCCCAGTTGATCGACGGGATATAGATCTGCCCGGCGGCATCCTGGCTGGTATGGGTGATGCGCAGGCGCGGCATAAAGCCCAGCTGGATGGCCTGTTGGGTGAGCGAGAACGCGCCCGAAATCACCGCTTGGCTGGCGATGATCGTCGCCAATATGGCAATGGCGACCACGGGCAGGCGGAACATTTCCGGCGCCATCAAAAAGAACGGATCCTTGATGCGCTCTGCGGCGGCGGCGGCATCCAGTGACAGGATCATGGCACCTTGGCCCATATAATTGAGCATCAAAGCGGGCAGCACAAAGGTGCTCCAAGCCAGTGTGATCGGACGGCGGCCAAAATGGCCCATATCGGCATACAGCGCCTCAGCCCCGGTCACCGCCAGCACCACCGAACCCATCGCCACAAAGGCGCGGAAACCATCGATCACAAAGAAATTCAGCGCATTCAGCGGATTGATCGTGTTCCAGATAATGTCTGGATGCGCGACAATATAGGGCAGGCCCAAAGCCGCCAATGTGAAAAAATAGATGATCATGATCGGGCCAAACAGCGCCCCGACCTTGGCTGTTCCGCGCGACTGGATCGCGAACAGGCCTACCAAAATAGCGACGGCTATCGGCAAAATCCACTTGCTGAAGCCGGGATGGACATAGGCCAGACCTTCCGTGGCAGACAGAACCGACATCGCAGGCGTAATCATGCTGTCGCCATAAAATAGCGCAGTTGCAAACACGCCCAGCATCACGATGGGCGCGGTCCAGCGCGCGCCTTCGGTCTTGCGGTTAATAAGGGCCAGCAGCGCCAGGCTGCCGCCTTCGCCCTTATTGTCGGCCTTCATAATGGTCATGGCGTATTTGAACGTCACCACCATCATCATAGACCAGAATACCAGGCTCAACACACCATTGATGTGGAGCGGATCAGGTTCAATCGGATGATGGCCGGCAAAGGTTTCGCGAAAGGCATAAATCGGGCTGGTGCCGATATCGCCGAACACCACGCCCACCGCGCCAATGGCCAGCTTGGCCATCGAACCCTTGGCGTGATGACCAGACCCGGATTCAGCCTCGCTATGTGCATGATCGCCATTCTGCATTGCTGCTGCATCCTGGCCATTGGTATCGGCGGTCATCGGCATCGGTCCGTTCGCTTGGCCCCGATGGGTCCAGCCAAATGGCCGGATCGGACGCCCCTGATATGCGGTGCGCGCCTTTACCATGCGCCATAGGGCCGCGCAATTGCGCAATTCAGACCGGATTTTAACCCAAGTTAAGGATTTTGCTGCGTTTTTTGCGGGCTAGTTGTAACATCGGCTTTCGCGCCGAGCATCGCATCAATCCTTTGCAGTCGCGACTCAAGATCGCCGCGCCATGGGGCGTCCTTGGGGGACCGTTCCAAAAGCTCCGCCCACAAAATCCGCGCTTCTTCCAAACGGCCCGATTGCGCCAGCGACAGGCCCATGAAAAACGGCGGGCCGGGATGATCAGGCTGAATATCCGCCGCCTTTTGAAACGCGAATTGCGACGCCGGGGTGATGATACCGCTGCTATGGCCAACCAGCGCATTGCCCAGCGCCACCCACAGATCGGGGTCTTGCGGATGGTCGTGCAGGCCATTGCGCAGCACCGTGGCGGCGCTGGCATAACGGCCCTGCCGGGTCAGTCCGTCGGCCAGCACCATCCAGCCTTGTGCGCCGCTGAACTGTTCGCCCATTTGCTGGCGCTGAGTGAGCATTTCCTGCTGTTCATCCTGCCCGATCAGCGTGTCGGTCGGTGCCTTGGGCGCGCCCGCCATGCCGGGATGGCTTTGAAAGGCATAGCCAGCAATGCCAAGGCACAGGGCAGCGGCGGTGATTTCCAGCCCCGCGCGCGGCATTTTGCCCCAATATAGCATGGCGACGAGCAAAATCATTGCCGTAACCAGCATGACGGCCCAGATCATGGCTTTGCTCCTGTAACAGTCTTGCCGCGCGCGCGCAGCCGCCGAAAAAGCACCGCGCCAACGCTCAGCATCAACAGCAATGGCCCTGCGAATAGCGGCCAGGTGGCGGTATCGAGGCGCGGTTTATACGATACCCAATCGCCATAACGCTGGATCAGCCAGGCGCGGATCGCCTCTGGGTCTTCGCCCGCCGCGATGCGGGTGCGCACCTGATGGCGCATGTCGCCTGCCATCGGCGCGTCGCTATCGGCAATCGACTGGCTTTGGCATTTCAGGCAGCGCAAGGATTGCATCAGGGCATGGGCCTTGGCCTCCTGCGCCGGATCGTCGAGCTGTTTATAGGCATAGGGCGCAGGGGGCATCAGGTCTTGCGCGCGCGCGGGCAACGCAATACCGCCCAGCAGCACGGCGATCATCGCTGCGATTACCAGACCGGTCTGAAACCAGAATCCTTGCCTCATGGCACTTGCGCCTCCTGCAATTTGGTGATCAGCATCGGCACATCCGCGGCGCGGATTTCGCCGATATGCTGATAGCGGATATGCCCCTTGCCATCGATGACAAAGGTTTCGGGTACGCCCGATGAACCAATGCCCAATTGCACTTCGCTCAACCCATCGGCGCCGATGCGCGCATAGGGATTGCCGTTGCGCGCCAGAAATCCGGCGACATCCTGGGGCCGGTCGCGAATGGCGACGCCGTAAATATCGACGCCGCGATCCGCCAATTGCTGCAAATACGGCGCTTCGGCGATGCACGGCGTGCACCAGCTGGCAAAGATGTTGAGCAGGCGCGGCTTGCCTGTGGCAAAATCGCTGCTGGCCAAAGCCGGGCGATCCGCGACGGCGGCCTGTAATTGGAATTGCGGCAGCGGCTGGCCAATCATGTGCGAATCAATGTCGCGATCAGCAGGCGCAAACAGCCCGCCCATGAACAGCACGAAAATCAGGCCAAAAAGCGCAAACGGCCCCCAGATCAGCAGGTTGCGCCTCATGCCCGTGCCTCGGCGATGGATTGCTTGCGGTCGGCGATCCGGCCTTTGGTACGGATACGGCGCACATCGCGCGCCACCCGCCCGATCAGCGCCAGCAAGCCGCCCAGTGCCACCATCAGACCGCCATACCAGATGAGCGGCACAAACGGCTTCCACCACAGGCGCAGCTGCCAGCGGCCATCCTCGGCCTCTTCGCCCAGCACGGCGTATAACTGACCATTCCAGCGGGTGAGCAAGGCGGCCTCGCTGGTCTGGGTGGGCGGCGAGGCAAAACTGCGTGCTTGCGGGGCAATCTCGATGGCCTTGCCGTCGGCATAGCGCGCGGTCAGCCGGGCCTCTAACGCGGTCCAGTTTGGCCCGGCCACCGGCTCGATAGCCTCAAGCTTCACGGTCCATGGGCCAACCTTTTGCGTGTCGCCAACATTCACCGCCGCCAGTTTTTCGGTGGTAAAGGCGCTTTCGCTGGCCATGCCTGCCAACGCGACGGCAATGCCCAGATGCGCGATGACCATGCCCCATGTCGCCAGCGGCAGGGTGCGCAGATTGCGGCCCAGCAAAGGCAGCAGGCTAGCGACGCCCAGCCCGGTCGCCAAGGTCAGCCCCAATAGTGGCAACACGCCCATGGGCGGCGCGAACAGCACGACGACCAAAGCGGTGGCGGCGCTGATAAAGGCAGGCGCGGCCATGCGCGTGCTGATCGGTCCGGCATTGTCGCTGCGCCAACGCATCAGCGGTCCGGCGGCCATCACCACCAGCATCGGCAGCGCAAAGATCGCGCCCACCGGATTGAAATAGGGCGGGCCAACGGAAACCTTGGTGCCCATCGCTTCGGTTACCAGTGGATAGAGCGTGCCGAGCAAAACAATGGCGAGGATCGCCGAGAGCAGAACATTGTTGATCACCAACGCGCCTTCGCGGCTGAACAGATTGAAGCGCGCGCCTTCGGTCACCGTGCTTGCGCGCAGGGCAAACAGCGCCAAAGCGCCGCCCACATAGATCGCCAGCAAAGCCAGAATGAAGCTGCCACGTTCAGGATCGACGGCAAAGGCATGAACGCTGGTGATAATGCCCGAGCGCACGAGGAACGTGCCGACCATCGACATCGAAAACGCCACCACGGCCAGCATGACCGTCCACGCTTTCAACGCGCCGCGCGCCGCCAGTACGCTGACCGAATGGAGCAAGGCGGTCGCCGCCAGCCATGGCATCAGCGAGGCATTTTCCACCGGATCCCAGAACCACCAGCCGCCCCAGCCCAGTTCATAATAGGCCCAGTAACTGCCCGCCGTGATGCCGATGGTCAGAAAAATCCAAGCGCCCAACACCCAGGGTCGCATGGCGCGAGCGAAATCGGGGCCAACCTGCCTTGTGACAAGTGCGCCAATCGCAAAGGAAAACGCCACCGACAGGCCAACATAGCCAATGTACAAAGTGGGCGGATGAAAGGCGAGGCCAACATCCTGCAACAGCGGATTGAGGCCCTGGCCCTGCTTTTCG
>JBGSTI010000312.1:0-12412 GCA_041736605.1 Sphingomonadaceae bacterium | reverse complement strand
GGCTATCGCGCGCCGGGCAGCGGCGTTGCCCGCTCTGATGAGGCTGTGCGCGTCATCGGCATGCGCCGCCGCATCGCCGAAAACATGGCGGCGTCCAAGCGCAACATCCCCCATTTTTCCTATGTCGAGGAAATGGACGTCACCGATCTAGAAAAAATGCGCCATGATCTGAACGCCCATCGCGGAGACCGGCCAAAGCTGACCATGTTGCCATTCCTGATCGCGGCAATTTGCAAGACCGTGCCTGATTTCCCAATGATCAACGCGCGCTATGATGACGAGGCGGGCGTGGTGACGCGGCACGGCGCGGTGCATCTGGGCATGGCGACGCAGACCGATGCCGGGCTGATGGTGCCGGTAATCCGCAACGCGCAAAGCCTGAATGTGTGGCAGATTGCGGCTGAAATCCGCCGCCTGTCCGATGCGGCGCGCAAGGGCACGGCGAAATCTGAGGAACTGTCTGGTTCGACGCTAACCATCACCTCGCTCGGCCCTCTGGGTGGTATTGCGACGACTCCGGTGATCAACCGGCCCGAAGTGGCGATTATCGGCCCCAACAAGATTGTTGAGCGGCCGATGTTCGTGGGCGACGCGATTGAGGCGCGCAAGCTGATGAACCTGTCTATCAGTTGCGATCACCGCGTGGTTGATGGCTGGGATGCGGCGAGTTTCGTTCAGGCGCTGAAAAAACTGGTGGAGACGCCGGTATTGTTGTTCGCGGATTGATGCGGGTTTAGCCTCACCCCTTGACCTGCGGCGTCTCCTGCGGCAATCGCTGCGCAGCGTTATCGCCCAAAGACTGTCAGGAATCACCAATGGCTGCCCGCATCTATCAGCGCCCGAAAAACGCCATGCAATCCGGCCGTGCCCGCACCGACATGTGGGTTCTGGAATTTGCGCCGGCTGAGGCCAAGCGGCCCGATCCGCTGATGGGCTGGGCAGGCTCTGGCGACACGCGCCAGCAGATTGTGCTGACCTTCCCTGATGCTGATGCGGCGCGCGCCTATGCCGATAAGAACGGCATCGAAGCGCGGGTCGAATCTACGCCGCCGCGCCGCCTGAAGCTTCAGGCTTATGCCGATAACTTTCGCTGATTGCGGCTAAATTGGGCATGCGCAGCGCCAGCACCCGGTCTGCCTGATTGAGCAATTGGGTGCATTCGCGCAATTGTTCGCGGCGATGGGTCCAGAATTTCTGTTTCAACCCAATCGACATATTCTTGCGCAAGCTGGCATGGGCCATGGCGATCCAGTCCATACGCTCTTCGGCCAGCGACTGGCGCAACAGGACCATGTCTTGCGTCACCACATCATCCAGGGGGTGGATGGGGATATGGCGGCAAGCCATGGTCGTGAAGGGCGGTGTCTCGTTACGCACAATGATGTTATAGGATGGCGGCACGGCTGTCCAAAATTTCGGTGCAAAAAACTTTGGGCGCGCCGGGCTTGCTTTACTTGGCGGCGGATTGCTCTAAGGCGCAATAGCTTAATTTTAGACGGAGAATGACCGATGCGTGCCGAAGGGCAGGCCCATGTGGAAAAGATCGAAGCAGCCCTCGCGCTGGTTCGCAAGTTTCTGGATTGGGATCGGGCGCTGCGGCGGCTCGACGAACTGAACGCGCGCGTTGAAGACCCCGATCTGTGGAATGATCCCAAAAAGGCCGAAGAAGTGATGCGTGAGCGTCGGCGGCTGGAAGCGGCTGTCAATGCCGTCAACACTATCTCCACCGAAATGAACGACACGGTCGAGTTTATCGACATGGCCGAGGCGGAAAATGACGAGGCCAGCGCCGATGAAGGCGTTGCCACGCTGGCGGCCCTCTCAGCGCGCGCTGAGGCCGACAAGATTCAGGCGCTGCTGGCCGGTGAAGCCGATGGTAATGACGCCTATCTGGAAGTGCATGCCGGGGCAGGCGGCACCGAAAGCCAGGACTGGGCCGAAATGCTGCAACGCATGTATTCGCGCTGGGCCGAGCGGCGCGGGTATAAGGTGGAGCTGGTCGATTATCATGCGGGCGAACAGGCGGGCATCAAATCCGCGACGCTGCTGATCAAGGGCGAGAACGCCTATGGCTATGCCAAAACCGAAAGCGGCGTGCATCGGCTGGTGCGGATTTCGCCCTATGACAGCTCGGCCCGGCGGCATACAAGCTTCAGCTCGATTTGGGTCTATCCGGTGATTGACGACAATATCGATATCGAGATCAAGGAAAGCGATCTTAAAATTGATACCTATCGCGCATCGGGCGCGGGCGGGCAGCACGTCAACACCACCGATTCCGCCGTGCGCATTACCCACGTTCCTTCGGGCATCATTGTTGCCAGCCAGAATGACCGGTCACAGCACAAGAACCGCGCCACTGCGATGAACATGCTGAAGGCGCGATTGTACGAGGCGGAATTGGCCAAGCGCGAGGCCGAGGCATCGGGCGAATATCAGGCCAAGACAGAAATCGGCTGGGGCCATCAGATCCGCTCCTATGTTTTGCAGCCCTATCAATTGGTCAAGGATTTGCGCACCGGCACCACGTCGACCAGCCCCGATGACGTGCTGGACGGTGATCTTGACCCGTTCATGGCCGCGGCCTTGAGCCAGAAGGTATCGGGCGAAAAGGTGGACGTGGAGGACGTCGATTGATTTTGCGCGCTGCCTCGATCCTGATGCTGGCAGGTGCGGCGTTGCTGCTGCCCGCTTGCGATGCATGGTCGGCGGCGCAGGATGAGGACCGGCCCGAAACGTCGCGGGAATTTCCAAAGCCTGATCGCGCCGTCGCCGAACTGGGCGGTAATCGCTTTTCCACCGAAACTGCGCGTGACAACCGTAAGGAAGCACAAACGGTGATGGATATGGCTGGGATCAAGCCTGGCATGACGGTGGCCGATATCGGCGCGGGTGAGGGCTATTATACCGTGCGTCTGGCCGATAGGGTCGGCAAAGCGGGCCGTGTTGTGGCGCAGGATATTGATGCAGAGGCGCTCAAACGGCTGGGCCTGCGTGTGGAGCGCGAGCGGCTTGACAATGTGGCGATCAAGCCCGGCGCAGTTGATGATCCACGCCTGCCCGATGCCAGTTTCGACCGGATTTTCCTGGTCCATATGTATCATGAAGTGAGCGAGCCTTATGCGTTCCTGTGGCGGCTGCGCCCGGCGTTGAAGGCGGATGGCCAGGTAATCGTGGTCGATTCCGATCGTTTGCCCAGCCAGCATGGCATGCCGCCCGAATTGCTGTTCTGCGAAATGCGCAGCCTGGGCTTTGATCTGATCGAATATGCGCGCCGTCCCGATATCGAGGGCTATTTCGCGCGGTTCGCGGTGGAGGGCGAACGGCCTGCACCCGCAGCGATCCGCCCGTGCCGCATGAAGATGCCCGGCAAAAAGCCTGCATGATTTCACTATCCATCGGCGCGTGTCGCCTTTATGCCGGACCTAGTTTTTCAGGGGAGCAATGTCTGTGTTCAAGGGTTTGAAACCCATTTCCTATGCGGGCCGCGAAGTGTGGCCGCTGATCGAGGGTGGCAAGGGCGTATCGGCGTCCAATCATATGAGCTCTGGCGCGTGGGCGGCTGCAGGCGGTATCGGCACGGTCAGTGCCGTGAACGCGGACAGCTATGACCCAACCGGCAAGATCATTCCGCAAGTTTACGAGGGGATGACCCGGCGTGAACGGCACGAGGAACTGATCGCCTATGGTATCGCAGGGGCGGTGGAGCAGATTCGCCGCGCGCACGAGATTTCGGGCGGTCGCGGTGCAATCCACGTCAACGTGCTGTGGGAAATGGGTGGCGCTCAGCCGATCCTAGAGGGCCTTTTGGAACAGACCAAGGGCATGGTGCAGGGCGTCACCTGTGGCGCGGGCATGCCCTATAAACTGTCCGAAATCGCATCACGCCACGGCGTATTCTATTGGCCGATCATTTCCTCGGGCCGCGCCTTCCGCGCCCTGTGGAAACGCGCTTATAGCAAATATCCCGAATGGCTGGGCGGCGTGGTTTACGAAGACCCGTGGCTGGCGGGCGGGCATAATGGCCTGTCCAATGCCGAAGACCCGTTAAAGCCCGAAGACCCCTATCCGCGCGTCAAGGCCGTGCGCGATGTGATGCGCGCTGAGGGCATTCCCGACAGCGTGCCCATCGTCATGGCAGGCGGCGTGTGGTTCCTGCGCGAATGGGAAAACTGGCTCGACAATCCGGAACTGGGCCAGATCGCATTCCAGTTTGGCACCCGTCCATTGCTGACGCAGGAAAGCCCGATCCCGCAGGGGTGGAAAGACGCGCTGCGTGAGCTGGAGCCGGGCGATGTGCTGTTGCACAAGTTCTCGCCCACCGGTTTCTATTCCTCCGCCGTGCGCACGCCGTTTCTGCGGTCACTGGAAGCCCGTTCGCAGCGGCAGATTGCCTTTGGCAAGGCGCAGGATGAAACCACGTCGGTGCGGCTGGAAGCAGACCGCAAGAAATATTGGGTGAGCGAGGCGGATCTGGCCAAGGCGCAAGGGTGGATGGCAGAGGGCTTTACCTCGGCGCTCAAGACGCCGGACGATACTCTGGTCTTTGTGTCGCCGCCCGAGCGTGAGATGATCCACAAGGATCAGACCGATTGCATGGGCTGCCTGTCGCATTGCGCGTTTTCATCGTGGAAAGACCATGATGATTACACCACGGGCAGGCTGGCCGATCCGCGCAGTTTCTGCATTCAAAAGACGTTGCAGGATATCGCGCATGGCGGGCCGGTGGACAATAACCTGATGTTTGCGGGCCATGCGGCCTATCGGTTCAAGCAGGACCCGTTTTATTCCAATAACTTCACGCCGACAGTGAAGGAATTGGTTGACCGGATTTTAACCGGCGATTGATGACATGAAAAACGGGCCGGACGATGATGTTC
The DNA here is from genome assembly GCA_041736605.1 of Sphingomonadaceae bacterium. Classification (GTDB taxonomy): domain Bacteria; phylum Pseudomonadota; class Alphaproteobacteria; order Sphingomonadales; family Sphingomonadaceae; genus JBGSTI01. The sequence goes on along the minus strand of JBGSTI010000312.1, from coordinate 7,532 downwards.
CGGCCCGTTTTCATTATGGTGCTTGATCAGAACGGCTTGGTCGCGCCCAGAAAACAGATGCCGCTGATGAATATCCAATAGACATAGGCGGCCATGCGCGCTTGGCCGATTTCGCGAGTCAGCGCCGCTTCTTCGGCTTCGTTCGGCCCCATGGCCAGCACCTTGAACCGGCTGGTCCAGCGGCGCATGATCAGGCGCAGATAAAGGCCGATGATCAGCGTACAGCCATACAGGAACAGCTTGGCCGGATACCACATCGTGCCTTCGACCGATTGCACCGGCCCCTTGCCCTGAAACGCCAGAATTGCGACCACGAAAATGGCCAGGATCAGCGGATAACGAAGCTTTTCCTCGATCATGGTGATCTTGATGCCAGGTTCGGTCTCACGCTTGATGAACGCGGCCCAGGTGATCGTCAGCCAGGCGAGGAAAATCGCCCACATGATCCAGATGCCAGACCCTTCCAGCATCGGCACAAAGCCATAGATCTTACCCATGTGCAGACCCAGGGGCAGCAACAGCACGATGCCGGTGCGCGCCAGAATATCTATCCGATAGGCGGTTTCCATATGCCGCTTTCTTTCCTCAAGCGACAGACGGTGGTTGGTGATGTTGTAACTGGTCTGGAACACCCCCCATTCTCCGCCCAGCCAATAGACCATGCAGACAATGTGGACCCAGCGCAGCACATCCAATTCGGCAAAATGCATATTCGTCCTCCCGTAAGCCCATAGACGGCCATGGTACAACCAGCGAAAGAGGCTCCCATGACGACCCCTATCAAGCACCGCATCATCGAAGGCCGATTGTCATACACGTCGCGTAAACCCGGCATGGAAGGCCATGTCCGTGGCTTTGAAACCTTTATGTTCACGCGCCACGGCGACGGCAAAGTCACGATGCGCGCACATTGCGAAATCTATGAACCCGAACCAACGGTGATGCGCGACATCATCTATGCCTTGGATGAAAACAGCCAGCCGATGGACCTATCTGTCCGCCTGACGGTTGGAGATGCGTTCATGGGATCGGGCTGGCTGCGTTTTGATGGCACGACGATTGAGTGCGAAAGCTATGGCCCATCCATTGGTCGCCTGTCGCAACGGGTGGCCGCCGAGCTGCCGATTGACGGCTTTGGCACGCATCCGATTGTATCCGATGGCTATTTGCTGTCGACCAAGGATTGGACCGAGGGGCAAATCCGCAAATTCAATGTCTATCTGCCCAGTCCCGATCATCGCGGCGCGACCCCGCCCATGATCGCGCATGTCAAAATCGACGCGCAATATCTGGGCAAGGAACAGGTGACAGTGGCCGCCGGAAGCTTTGCCGCGCGCAAATTCCAGTTCATCGATGATGGCTCCGCGGGCATGGCGGGGGAGCATCCGCCTTATGAATTGTGGGTGACGGACGATGAAGACGGCATCTTTTTGAAGGGCGGCGTCGGCGGCTATATGATGACCTGGTATGAACTGGTGGAATTGCGGCGTTAAGCTTGCTTCGCCCAGCTCTCGACAATCTGCCCGCCGCTGGCGAACCAGCATTCGGGGCGGGTGGATAGCGCCGTTAACAGCTCTTCCAGCGCCGCGATGCGATAGGGCAGGCCCATGATATAGGGCGTGATATGGATGGGCAGCATCCGCCCGCCGCCGCTTGCCGCCGCTTCGCCTGCCAGCCAGTCAAATGCATCGGCCATGGATTGCGCCCAGCTATCGGCCGATTGCTGTTGCACCGTGATGATCGTGCGATCCGACAATTCATGGTTCAGCGGCAGGTTGATCAGGCCGTTGGTGAAGCGATAGGGCAGCTCGTCATTCACCCAATCACAGGCGTAAGTCAGGCCCGCTTCTTTCAACAGATCAGCCGTGCGGAAACTCTGGCTGCGCGCGATGGACAGCCAGCCTTGGGGCCGGGTGCCGCTGGCCGCCGCGATCCGTTTTATGGCGTCGGTGATCAGCGTGCGCTCGCTCGTTTCGTCCAGCGATCCGTCGATGTTGCCGTTCATATCGGTGGAATGCGCGATGATTTCATGACCATCGGCCTGAATGGCGGCGATCAGCTCTGGATAACGCTCAGCAATGGCGGCGTTTGTCGCGAAGCTGGCGGTGACGCCTGCGGCCTTGAAGGCGTCCAGAAAGCGGAACACGCCCACCCGATTGCCATAATCGCGCGCGGTATAGTGGCGAAAATCGGGATAGGCGGTCTGCATATGCCCCGGCGCGCGGAACGGCTGGTCGGTGGGCGTGATCGGAAAATATTCCAGACTGACGCACAGCCACACGGCGACACTGCCCGTTGGCCAAGTGACCGGCGGGCGCTGGTGCAGGGGCGACCATGGGTAGAGACCATGATCATAGCCTTCACGGCGATGCGGATAGACCAGATAATCAGGATCAAGGCTCATTGCTGTTGCGCCCTCCACGCATCCACAATTTCACTCGCGCGGGCGATCCAGGCGCGGCCATCCTGCGCGATGTGGCGCAAGGCCTCTTCAAACGGGCCGATGCGGTGCGGCTGGCCGATCAGATAGGCGTGGAGCGGAATGCACATGACTGTGCCCGATTTTTCGCCCTCTGCCGCCAGCCGCTCATATTGACGGATCAGCGTATCGGCATAGTCGCGGCCCGACATGTTATAGACGAAAAAGCCATAATGGTCGTTGACCTCAAGGCTATAGGGGATCGAAGCGAGGCGGCCGGATTTCACCTTCACATCCTGCACCTGATCGTCGTGATACAGATCGCACGTATAATCCAGGCCATATTCGGCAATCAGGTCCAGCGTGCGCGGCGTGTGGGTGAGGGCGGGGGCCAGCCAGCCCCGGATGGTCTGCCCCGTCGCGTCGCGCAACGTGCGGATCGAATCCTCGATGATGGCGCGTTCCTGCGCCTCATCCATGCCATAGGCATAGCGCGTGTTGTAAATGCCGTGGCTGAAAAACTCCCAGCCGCGCGCCACGCCATCGGCGACAACCGCCGGGTGATGCTGGCACAAAGCAACTGAAAGGCTCACCGATCCCGGAAAGCCGTGTTTGCTCATCACATCGGCCATGCGCCAGTGCGATACGCGGTTGCTATGGTCACGATGGCTATAGCCGACCACATCGGGATGCGGGCGCGCCCAGGCCTTGCGTTGCGGATGGGCGGGCGGATCGATTTCATAATATTCGAGATTGGGGGCTATCCACACCGCCACCTTTTTATCCCCCGGCCAGGTGATTTTGGCTCGCGCCTGATAGGGGTGATAATCATAAAGGCCGGGATCGGCTGCGCCTTCGTGCATCAGCGCGCCTCCAGCCAGTCAATCACCGTCTGCACCGGCTCTACATCGGCATATTTGATTTGCAGATCGGTGAGGTTGGCGAAATGATAGCTTTCATGCTTGTCGGCGCAGGTTTCGATGGGCACGATGGCGCGATAACCATGGCTCAACGCATCGACAGCCGTGGCGCGCACACAGCCGCTGGTCGATCCGCCGGTAATGACGACGGTATCGACCTTGTGCCACACCAGATAGCTGGCGAGCTGGGTTTCAAAGAAGGCCGAAGGCATGCGCTTGGTATAGTGCAAATCATCGGGGCCGATGGCGACGCGCGGATCATAATCATGCCGTTCGCTGTCATATTTGATATTCTGCAAGCTATCGGGCGTGTTGGTGCGCGTGCCCCAGACCCCGGCATCGGCGGCGTCATCCTTATAGGCAACGCGCGTCCAGATCACCGGCATGCCGCGTTCGCGGGCCAGACGGCTGATCGTATTGATATGCTCTATCTGACGTGGATCGGTTTCATAGGCCGTGGCAAAGGCCTCCAAATCGGTATAAGCGCGCTGTACGTCAACATTGACGATGGCCAGCTTTTCGCCAAAGCCGAACTTGCGCCGCGCCGGATTGGCCATGACTTCGTCGAATATCTGGCGGGCGGTGCGATTGTCGCACAGCATGCGGGTGCCCTTGATGGTCATGCGTTTCGCCCTTTTCAAAACTCGCTAAGCAAGCGGCCCAGCCCCTGAACCCGGTCTTCAATCCCGCAGGCGCGCAGGGCGTGCCAATAGGTGGCAGTGTTGATCGCAATCACCGGCTTATCCAGCTTTGCCTCATATTCCGCCGCCAGCGATACCATCGACAAATTGGTGCCTACCTGAACGATGGCATCGACATCCGGGCCGTTCAAATGATCGATTACGCCGCGCAGATGCTGGGGCGTGACCTTGGCAATATCGGTCCATCTTTTGCATTGCAGCGGCACATCGCGCACCACGCAAAAGCCGCTTTCCTCCAGAAACCGGCGGACTTCGGCATTGGCGACGGGGTAATAAGGCGAGACAAAGCTGACCGATTGGGCGCCATAGGCATGTAGCGCGGCGGCAATGGATTCCGCGCCTGTGCTCGCCCCGATGCCGGAAACGGCCTCTACTTCGGCCTTGAACGTCTTGCTGCCCTCAACGCCGCCGTAAAAGGTGATGGCCGACATGCCCAGCACCAGATAATCGGGGCGGCAGGTCATCACCGAACGCACCGCGTCCATGGTGTTTTGCGCAATGGCTGTGGTGCCCGCAATGAAATCCTCGTTCGACAAGGCCACGGGATCTTCAACGAAAATCCGGCTGAAATGGTTGGTCACGCCTTCGGGGCGCATCCGCTCCATATCGAGCTGAACGATGGTGTTGGTGGATGGTGCCACCACGCCCAGCAACCGGCGATAGCCCTGAACATCGGTCATCACGCTGCCCCTGTCATTGAATTGCTGCGGCTTGTGTCAGGCTTTCAAACATCGCCTGCCGCATCAGATAGGCCCGGCGCTGGGCATCGTCCTGTTTGATGGCCAGCATGGAATCGCGCTTTTTCGCATGAGCATCATCATTGCCGCCGCGAATATAGGCCATGTTTTCCTTGGTCTGCATCTGGGTAAAGCTATGCGTCACGGTGCGGCGCTGACGATCAAACAGGCCCAGCCGCTCAATGCCCTTGCCGTTTTTCAGCGACGGTTCCAGCTTTTCAAACAGGTTGAACGCATCATGCACGCCGGAATTCATGCCAAAGCCGCCAAGCGGATTGTTGAGATGGGCGGCGTCGCCGATCAGCAGCACCCGTTTTTCCATGAACGATTTGGCGACCCGCTGATGCACGCGATACAGGGTGCGATGCGTGGTTTCCACCTGCACACCATTGCCAGTCAACCGGTCAAAAATGCTGTTCTTCATGGCATCAGACCGCAGCGTATCATCATCCAGCTCGCCATTGGTCGGCACCAAAACCCGCCACAGCGATGGCACGCGCAATAGCACCAGCCATTCCTGCGGATCGGACACATAGTTCACCAGCGCCAGATTGGGCAGATGATCCTCAAGCGGCTCGTTGGTCGATAGGCACAGGAAACGCTCGGGATAGGTAAAGCCGTCAAATTCGATGCCCAGCCATTTGCGGACAATCGAATTGGCCCCATCGGCCCCGATCAGATAATCGGCGCGGATCTTATCGATGCCCAGCATGGTTTCGGTGTAAATATCGATGCCATCATCATCCTGCGCGAAATAGATCAGCCGGTTGTTGAACCGCACATCGGCATTGGCATATTGGCTCAACCCATCGGCCAGCGCGCGCGACAGATGATATTGCTCGCACTGAATGCGGAACGGATATCGGGTGACATCGTCAATTTCCGACAGATCAAAATCGATCACTTCGCCCGATTGCCGGTCGCGCCAGTGATAGACGGGGGCCTTTAGCCCGCGTTTCAGCAGCATATCGGTAATGCCGATCTGGTCCAGCATTTCCAGCGTCGGGGGATGAAAGGTGGAGGCGCGCAGATCCTGGGCGCAATCCTGCGCCGTTTCCAGCACGATAACGTCAAAGCCGGCTTGGGCCAGCAATGTCGCCATGACGGTGCCGACTGGTCCTGCCCCGGCAATCACGACATGGCAGCGTTCGGTTTTCATCTTACCCTCACTCCCGATATGCATCGCTGTAAATATGGACCGATGGATGCGGTGAAGTGGGCCTATTGGCGAAACTATCCGCCTTGCGGTGATTGCGGGTCTGGCGCGCTATCCGCCCAGGCCATGAAGCGTTAGAAATGACGCACAGCCCATGTTTTCAAAGGAGCCAAGCCGATGCGAACCAAAGTTTCTGCCACAGCGTTGGCCCTGTTGCTGGGCGGATGTGCGATGGATGCTGCGCCGGTGACGCCCGCCCGGTTGACGGCGGCAGAGGCCAAGGCGCTGTATGAGACACGCTTTGCCCGGTTCATGGCCGATCCCGGCAATTTCACCTATGATTTCATGGAGCCGCTGGCCGGAGCCAAGCCCTATGCGGCGCTGCCGCGCGGCGGGGAGCAGGCCTTTGCAGCGTCGTCTTTGGCCGGAGCATCGGCTTATGCGGCGGCGAATAATTCCACCGCGTTCATGGTCTGGCGCAAGGGGCAGGTTGTGGCCGAAAGCTATGGCGCCGGGGTCAAGGCCGATACGCCGCTCAACGCCAAATCGCTGGCCAAGCCGCTGACTGCGATTGCCATTGGCCGCGCGCTGGCATTGGGCAAGATCAAATCATTGGATCAGCCCATCGGCACGATCATACCCGCGCTGAAAGATACGCCAAAGGGGGCGATATTGGTGCGCCATTTGCTGGATATGCGCACTGGTCTGCTGGAACAGGCCTTTGTCGCTGATCCCGAAAGCCCGCTCAACCGCGCCTATCTTGATGCCGATCATGGCCGCTATCTGGTGGATCATTATCCGCTGACTCATGAACCCGGCACCCGCTATGGCTATTCCAATGCCACCAGCGAACTGGTCGCTGTGTTGATCGAGGCAGCCACCGGGCGGCGCTATACCGAATTTGTGAATGACGAAATATTGGTGCCCTTGGGCGCAGCGGGCGGCGAACAATGGGTCAGCAGCCCCGGCGGTCTGGCGCATTCGGGATGCTGTATCACCATGCCCGCCGAAAGCTGGCTGCGGCTGGGGGCATTATTGGCGCAAGATGGCGTGTGGCAGGGCAAACGCCTGCTCCCCACAGGTTATGTCGCCGCCATGGCGCAAGGCACGCCGCAAAATCCCAATTACGGCCTCGGCCTGTGGCTGGGCACGCCGTACCGCGAATATCGCGGCTTTGGCGCGCCCGATGCGCCAGGGCTGAAAATCTATCAAAGCGCGCCCTTTGCCGATCCCGATATGGTGATGTTTGACGGCAATGGCAGCCAGACGGTGCATATATCGCGGCGGCACCAGCTGGTCATCCTGCGCATGGGGCCAAATCCGCCCAAATCGCCGGGCTGGGATAATGCCTATCTGCCCAATTTGCTGATCGGGGCGATGACCGAATAGGCCATCACACGACAGCGGTAACGGTTTTCCATTCCAGATAATTGTCCATCGCCTGCTTGCCCGAATCGCGGCCCCAGCCCGATTGGCGGATGCCGCCAATCGGCAGGCTGGCATCATACATGGCGTGGCAATTGATCCACACTGTGCCCGCCTTGATCGCACTCGACAGGCGGTGGCCGTGTGACAGGCTTTCGGTCCAGATGCTGGCTG
>JBGSTI010000251.1:0-11191 GCA_041736605.1 Sphingomonadaceae bacterium | reverse complement strand
AGAAGATCCAGGTCATCAAGGAAGTCCGCGCCATCACCGGCCTGGGCCTGACCGAAGCGAAGACCCTTGTGGAAAGCGCTCCGAAGGCCGTCAAGGAAGGCGTTTCGAAGGCTGAAGCTGAAGAAGTCAAGAAGAAGATCGAAGAAGCCGGCGGTACCGTCGAACTCAAGTAATCGATCCTTCTGGCCTCCAAGCCAAGGAAATCAGGGGCGGTCCGGCAACGGATCGCCCCTTTTTCGTGGGCGTAGGTAGCACGGTACGGCCGCTGGCCTGTGGACTTTCCATGCGGGGGGAATTATCGCCCCGCCATGACAGACGCGCCCCATGATTCCGCCATTCCCGATTCCATCCTCATTGTCGATTTCGGCAGCCAGGTAACGCAGCTGATCGCGCGCCGCGTGCGCGAGGCGGGCGTTTATAGCGAAATCGCCCCGTTCAGCAGCGCCGAAGCAGCCTTTCACCGGATGCAGCCCAAGGGCATCATCCTGTCGGGCGGCCCGGCTTCGGTGTGTGACGAGGGCAGCCCACGCGCGCCGCAATGCCTGTTTGACAGCGGCCTGCCGATCCTTGGCATCTGCTATGGCCAGCAGGTGATGATGACTCAGCTGGGCGGCGAAGTGCGCCCCGGCCATGAAAGCGGCGGCGGCGGCGAATTTGGCCGCGCGTTTCTTGATGTGCAACAGAGCTGCAACCTGTTCGACGGCCTATGGCAAGCGGGCGAAAAGCATCAAGTGTGGATGAGCCATGGCGACAAGGTCACGGCTTTGGCCCCTGGTTTTGGCGTGGTCGCCACCAGCGAAGGCGCGCCCTATGCGTTCATTGCCGATGAGGCGCGGCATTATTATGGCATCCAGTTCCATCCTGAAGTTGTCCACACACCCGATGGGGCCAAGCTGCTCTCGCAATTCGTGCACAAGGTTTGCGGGCTTGCAGGCGATTGGACCATGGCCGAGTTTCGCAAGACCAAGATTGCCGAAATCCGCGAGCAAGTCGGCCAAGGCCGCGTCATTTGCGGTCTGTCAGGCGGCGTTGATAGCGCCGTGGCCGCGGTGTTGATCCATGAAGCGATTGGCGAGCAACTGACTTGTGTGTTCGTCGACCACGGGCTGCTGCGGATGAATGAGCGCGAACAGGTGGAGACACTGTTCCGCGATCATTATAATATCCCGCTGGTGGTGGTGGATGCCGAGGCGCGGTTCATGGCCGGGCTGGCAGGCGTCACCGATCCTGAAAAGAAGCGTAAATTCATCGGCGGCGAATTTATCAATGTGTTCGAGGAAGAGGCGCGCAAGATCGGCGGCGCGGACTTTCTGGCGCAGGGCACGCTTTATCCCGATGTTATCGAAAGCGTATCGTTCACTGGCGGCCCGAGCGTGACGATCAAAAGCCACCACAATGTCGGCGGGCTGCCCGAACGCATGAACATGAAGCTGGTCGAGCCCTTGCGCGAACTGTTCAAAGATGAAGTGCGCGTTCTGGGCCGCGAACTGGGCCTGCCGGAGATTTTCGTCGGTCGACATCCCTTCCCCGGACCCGGCCTCGCCATTCGCATCCCCGGCGAAGTGAGCAAGGACCGCTGCGACGTGCTGCGCAAGGCGGATGCCGTGTATCTTGAGGAAATCCGCAATGCCGGGCTGTATGATGCCATCTGGCAGGCTTTTGCTGTGCTGCTCCCCGTCAAGACTGTCGGCGTGATGGGCGATGGGCGCACCTATGACAATGTCTGCGCCCTGCGCGCGGTGACCAGCACCGATGGCATGACGGCCGACATCTATCCCTTTGACGCGGCGTTACTCAGCCGTGTGGCGACGCGGATCATCAACGAGGTCAAGGGCATCAACCGCGTGGTATATGACTATACGTCAAAGCCGCCGGGTACGATCGAGTGGGAATAGCGTGCTATTGGCGGGCTCGCTTGGCGCACGCAAATAAACCATCACGCCAAATCGAATATATGCGTTGGCCAGCAGGGTATACGCGCGTCACCGGCACGCCGGTTTGATGCCTGCAAGCTCATAGCATCAACGTCGGATTGCAGCGCTCCTTGGCTGTATGAAGTTCGTGAAAAACGCCATCGGCGTGATCGCTATAGCTATATGCCAATCGGGAATATGAATATCGCATTCCATCATAATATTGCATAGCTTGACGAAGCAAATCAGTTTGCAGCCGATTCGAACAGGGGCTGCCTCGCGCGGCACAATGACGGGAGGCAGTAAGTGATGCGAAGTGAATTGCTAAGGACCAGCACAGCTTTGGCGATGTCTATGGTGGTGCTTGCGCAGCCTGCCTGGGCGCAGGAGCAGCTGCCCCAGTCAGATCAAACAAGCGATGAGGCCAATCGCGACACAGATGTCATCACCGTAACCGGAAGTCGTATCGGTCGCCGTGACGCCTCTTCTGTCGGCCCGCTGACCACTCTCACTGGCGAAGATATCTCCGCTGCCGCACCGACTTCGGTCGGAGATCTTTTGCAGACAATGCCAAGTGTCGGCGTCAGCCTTAACTCGAACGGCACTCAGGGCACGTCCTTCGGGGTGAGTTCAATCAATTTGCGTTACCTTGGTTCGGCGGAAGGCAGCGGTAACCGCACTTTGGTGTTGGTCGATGGCAAACGTTGGGTCAACGCGGTTGGCGGGCGAGGCTTTCGCGACTTTGTCGATCTTAATACCATTCCGTTGGGTATGATCGATAGAATCGAGGTGTTGAAAGACGGTGCTTCGGCCATTTATGGCGCGGACGCCATTGCCGGGGTGGTGAACATCCACACCAAACGTGGTCTCGACGGATTTGAAGCGACCGCCCGCATTGGCGTCACTTCGCGTGGCGATAACGAGAACTATTCCGGCTATCTGAATTTCGGCAAGGTGTTTGATCGTGGGTCGTTCCTGCTTTCTGCCAGCTACAATGATACGAAGCCGATCCTGACGTCGGATCGCGCAATTACCGAACGCGCCCTGACGCGGCTGACCGCTCCGCCAACCTCGCCGCGCGGACTGTTCGTGCTTCCGGGACTGGCTTCGAATGCCTTTTTCGGAACGCCTGCAGGCTTTGGTAACAATGCAGCCGGTGCACTGACCCGCATTCCGGGCTCATCGATTGGGACGGGCAGTATTGCCGACAATGCCTTTCGCGTCGCAACCCTTGCCAATGACGACTATAATACACAGGCGCAGGGAATTTACGCCACAGGGCCAAGCAAACGCTACGGCTTCTTTGGTAGGGCAGAGTATGAGATTTCGGATAATGTGACCTTCAGCGTCGAAGGTCTGTATAATTATCGCAAGTCGAGTCAGTTGTTCGCGCCGTTCCCGTTGGACATTCGGGGATCCAATGGCTTCCGGATTTCAGCTGATCAGGCCTTCAATCCCTTTGGCACCGCAAATGGCGTACCGCTCGCCAATGCCCTCGGCTTTTCAAGCAATGCCTTTCGTATCCAGCGCGTGCCCATCGAAGTTGGCAACCGCGACAATGTGCAGACTGTCAAAACCTGGCGACTGGCCACAGGTCTGGAAGGCAATTTCGACCTTGGTGGAGAATGGAAGTGGGATGCGTTCTTCTCATGGTCCAAAAATACCGCCGATTTCGACGCAATCAACCAGATCAATCTGGAAAATGTCTATCGCGGTCTGCACTCGCCAGCCTTGTGCGCCGCGACGGCAGGCTGCGTTCCGCTCAACATCTTCGGCACGATTACGCCGCAGATGGCGGACTATATGCGGTATAACGCGCATGACGAAAACGGTGCCAGCCAATATGACTTCACGGTCAATCTCTCGCGCAATCTGTTCGATCTGCCTTCAGGCCCGGTGGGTTTTGCCATGGGTTACGAGTATCGCAAGGAATCGGCCTTTGACAGGCCCGATGCGTATGCGGCTACGCCCTCGCTGATCCTGCCACTTGTCAGCGGAGCACGGCAGAACCCGACCACGGCACAATCCCGTGATCCAACGGTCGGCTCTTATGATCTTCACGAAGGCTATGCCGAAATCAACATTCCGGTACTGGCCGATAAGCCGGCATTCTACAGCCTCGATATCGATGCCGCCGCCCGTTATTCGCATTATTCGACCGTCGGCGGAAAGCTGACCACCAAGGTCGGTGTGGCGTGGAGGCCGGTTGAGGACATCTTGGTGCGCGGCACGTTCTCGCAGGGTTTCCGTGCGCCGTCGATCCTTGAGCTGTTTCAAGGTGCACGACAAACCAACTTCCAGGGGACTGATCCTTGCAATGGCGGTGGTGCTGTTCTGGTTGGCTGTGCGGGCGTTCCGACAAGCTATAACCAAAGTCAGTTCAACGCGGGCCTGATCGCAGGTTCAGTCGCGGGTAACCAAAACCTGCAGCCAGAAACGGCGACCACTTGGTCGGCAGGTCTGGCGCTGACGCCGGGTGATTTCACTTTCACGGTCGATTGGTTCAAGATCAATGTGAACGATGCAATTGCCTCGCAGACGGCGACGCAGATCCTGACCTCTTGCGCCAATACCGGAACTTTTTGCGATCTAGTCACGCGCGCAGCGAGTGGTGAAATTACCCAATTACGGCAGGCAGTGGTCAATCTCAGCCGGATCGAAGTGTCCGGGATTGATGCGACGGCACGGTATCGCACGGCGCTTGGGGCGGGAACGATCGAAGCGTCGGTCGATGTCTCTTATCTTGACAGCTTCAAAAGCTTTATCCCCCAGCCCAATGGCACAATTGTTGTCGATGAACGTGCCGGCAAGTCGGATCAGCCGCGCTCTACGTTCCCGCGCTGGAAGGGGCAGGCAAGCCTTCGCTACAGCGCTGACGACTGGAGTCTGGGCTGGAAGACGCGATATATCGGATCAAGCGATGACATTCCGGGCAACGCCATAAATGGCGGACGGATCGGCGTTGTGCTTTATCACGATGCCCAGCTTTCGTTCAACGTGGATGAAGGAAAATACAGCTTCGCCCTAGGCGTCGACAATGTTTTCGATCGCCAGCCACCCGCTTCGGCAGCAAATAATCCGATTAACTTCGATATCTACACCTATGATATCCGGGGTCGGTATTTCTACGTCAGGGTCGGAACCAAGTTCTGATCGATTGGTGAACGGGTCAATGATGACGACGACTGATGGAATGCCGTTGGGCCGCAAGGGAAAGGGGTCGGGCTGGCTGGACCGGATCGAAAGATTCGGCAACCGGCTGCCCGATCCTGTCGGGATATTCCTGATCCTTATTGTCATCCTTGTCCTTTTGTCCGCTTGGGCATCGGCCATGGGCTGGTCCGCGATAAACCCCGCGAATGGCGAAACCATTCACAGCCAGAACCTGCTCTCCGAAGCAAACGTGCGACGACTGCTGGTTGACATGCCGAACACATTTACCAGCTTCAAGCCATTGGGGCTGGTCCTGGTCGTCATGCTTGGCGCTGCGGTCGCCGAACGGTCTGGGATGTTCGCAGCCCTTATGCAACGTTCGATGCGCAAGGTTCATGGCCGATATTTGACGCCGTGCATCTTCGTGATTGGTCTGCTGTCCCATCACGCATCGGACGCCGCCTATGTGGTGATCATTCCCTTGGCCGCACTCGCCTTTGCCAGTGCGGGTCGCCATCCTCTGGCGGGTGTTGCCATCGTATATGCGGGCATATCGGGGGCCTTTGCCGGTAATTTGGTGCCAGGGCAATTTGATGTGCTCATCCTTGGCATCACCCAGACTGCCGCGCAGATGATCGTACCGGACTATGGCCTGAACCCGCTTGGCAATTGGTGGTTCACTGCGACTCTGGGTCTGATGCTTATCCCCGTGGCCTGGTTTGTCTGTGACAGGATCGTCGAGCCGAGACTGGGAAAATGGTCCGGGACAGCTCCGTCCGACACCCCCATTGCACTTCGCGCGCCGAACGATGCGGGCACTGCAAAAGCTTTGCGCCATGCCGGGATCGCGGCTCTGGCGGTTTTACTTCTGTTTGCCGCCTTAACCATGGTCCCCGGCTATCAGCCATTGGTTGATGCAAGTGCGACTGGTGCCGGTCGCATGGAGCCCTTTTATGCGAGCTTTGTAGCCGGATTTGCGTTGCTGTTTTTGTGCTCCGGCTGGGCATATGGTCGAAGCATCGGCACAATCGGTTCGCACCGCGATGTCGTGCAAATGATGGGCAAAGGCCTTGAGGCAACCACCCCTTATCTCGTGATGGCCTTTTTCGCCGCGCATTTCATTGCTCTGTTCAGCTGGTCCAACCTTGGCCCCATCCTTGCGATCAAAGGCGCTGAACTCCTCGGACAGCTCAGCCTGCCGATTGCGTTGCTGCTTGTTACGCTGCTTATTTTATCATCGGTATTCGATCTCGCAATCGGCTCTGCCTCAGCCAAATGGAGCGCCATGGCACCGATTGTCGTGCCAATGCTGATGCTGCTTGGGGTATCGCCCGAAATGACCACAGCTGCCTATCGCATGGGGGACTCGATTTTCAACATCGTGACTCCAGTTGCCTCCAATTTCGTGCTGGTTCTTGCGCTCGCGCAACGCTGGAAGGATGATTTTGGCGTCGGATCGCTGATTGCATTGATGCTGCCGTTCACCATTGCCATCGGTCTGGTGGGCTTCACGCTGATCGCAGTCTGGTCAGGTTTCGAAATACCCACCGGACCAGGCGCTCCTGCCACCATTGCAGTGATCGCTAAGTGATCATGGTCCAGGCAAAATCAATCGCATCCAGCTCGCTCACGGAAATGGTGAAAATGCGAGACGGCGTGCATCTGGCAACAGACGTCTATCTGCCGGCTGGCGATGGGCCATTCCCGGTGCTGCTGGAGCGGACGCCTTATGGAAAGACACGCAGCAACCGCGCCGATCGGACTGCGGCGGACCCGGAAGTTAAGTCTAAACCTGAGATCGCAAGGCAGTTTGTCGATGCGGGCTATGCCTATGTCTTGCAGGATTGCCGCGGTCGCTATGGATCAGAAGGCGAGTTCACCAAATATCTGTCCGAGGGCGAGGACGGCGAAGACATATTGGCCTGGATTCTTGCCCAGCCATGGTGTGACGGTAAAGTCGGGACATTGGGGCTATCTTACGGGGCGCACGTTCAGGCCGCACTTGCCTGTGGCAATCCACCCGGACTGGGCGCGATGTTTCTCGATTCCGGGGGGTTTTCGAGCGCCTATCATGGCGGGATAAGGCAAGGCGGCGCTTACGAACTCAAACAGCTGACCTGGGCGCACAAACACGCGCTCATCGCATGCGAACGCAGGAATGATGAGCGCAGTCGGCAGTCGCTGTCGGCGCAGGATATGCGGGCATGGATGCCGGTCCGTTGGCGGTCGGGCCTGTCGCCGCTCGCCGCAACGCCTGAATATGAGGACTATATCCTTGAGCAATGGGACAATGATACCTTTCAAGCGTTCTGGCGGCAGCGCGGTATCTATGCCGCTGGCTATTATGCTCGGTTTTCAGACGTTCCGCAGGTTCATATGTCGAGTTGGTATGATCCTTATTCGCAGACTGCGATCGATAACTTCACAGCCCTTAGCGCACTGAAATCTTCTCCCGTTCGCCTCGTGCTGGGCCCGTGGACCCATGGGCAGCGTTCGGTAACCTATTCAGGTGATGTTGATTTCGGCCTCGAAGCGACCCTCGATGATAATCTTGCAAAGGACTATGTGACCTTGCGCAAAGAGTGGTTTGACCTGCATTTGCGAGGCATTCCGATAGATGATCCTTTGCCGGATCAGGTTACCGTCTTTCGCATGGGCGGCGGCTCGGGTCGCCGCAACGCCGCGGGTCGTCTGGATCATGGCGGGACATGGCTGAAGGGGCGTTCCTGGCCCTTGCCCGGAACGCGAAAGCTTGCGTATTTTCTGCACGGTGACGGGTCGCTCAGCCCCATGTCCCGGCAATCAGAAAAGGCATCCACAACTTTGCGATCCGATCCGGCGCAGCCCGTTCCCACGATTGGGGGGGCCGTAACCTCTGGCGAACCTATCATGTTTGCAGGTGCGTTTGATCAGCGTGAGACGGAAGACATCTATGCCGCAACCTGCCCAGGGCGTGCGCTGGCTGATCGCAGTGACGTTCTCGTTTTCAGGTCCGCGCCGCTGGAACAGGATGTAGAGGTGATCGGTAATGTGCAACTGCGCCTGTTTATCGAGTGCGATACGCCTGACGCTGACATTGCGATTAAACTGATTGATGAATACCCGCCGAGTGCGGACTATCCTGAAGGCTATGCGATGAACCTTGCGCATGGCATCTTGCGGCTCCGCTTTCGCAACTCTTTTGAAATGCCAGAGCCAATGGTACCACGCACAGTGTATGAGATTGCCATCGACACATTCCCAACATGCAATTTGTTCAAATCGGGACATCGGCTGCGCATCGACGTTGCGGGCAGCAATTTCCCCCATTTTGATATCAACCAGAATAATGACTGGACAGATCCAACAGCCCCCCCGCAAATCGCCACGATTACGATCCACAGCGGCGGGACTTATCCCTCATGCGCCTATATACCCGTGCGCGCCGATGGATAGGAGATGAAGGTTCGGCCCGGCTTCTATGCGCCTGAAGGCGGTCCGGAAATTAGTATCCGGGCTTTGCGGGCCTTTGCCGAGGTTATGCATACAGGTTCGGCGACAGCCGCCGCCAAGCAATTGAAAATGGGGCAACCAGCCATCAGCCGGTTGATTGCACAGGTTGAGTCAGCGTTTGGATTCGAGCTTTTTTACCGGGAAAAGGGCCGCCTCGTTGCAACCGATGACGGGAGTCGATTGCTTGCTGAAGTCGAGCTGATGTTGTCGAGTTCCGAACGGCTCAATAATATTGCGCGCGACATCGCTGGCTTTTCCGCCGGTACGCTTAAGATAGTTGCGCCGCCCAGCTTTTCTGAAGCTGTATTGGCGGACATCGTTGCCATGTTTCTCGAAAAGCATCCTGGCGTTGAAGTCAGCATCGATTCACGCAGTGCGGAGACTTCGCGTTCGATGATCGCGATGCGCTATGCGGATTGTGGCTTCGTCAAAATGCCAATCGATCAGACAGATTTGTCAACCGAAGTGATGATGCGTAACGGTTCTGTTTGCATCATGAGAGACGATCATCCGCTGGCACAATTACCGCAAATCTCACCCAAGGATATCGGCCAGATGCCAATGATCCTGCTTGGTGCAGGGCGGAGATGGCGCAGCCAGGTAGACGCAGCTTTTGCAACGTCCAATATGCGCCCGTACGTGACAATCGAAACGCATACCCATGGCTCTGCATGTGCGCTGGCCTCTCGCGGGCTTGGTCTGGCAATACTCAATGAGCAACTCGCTATCCCATATTTGCATCCGCCTTTGATCGCGCGGCCATTCGCACCGCAGATTACGCACGAATATGCCTTTGCCGTCTCAAACCTGTCACCGCCGTCACGACTGGTCGTCGCCTTTCGTGAAGTTGCTTCGGAATATTTCTCACAGGTGCAATCGAACGCTGACTAAGCGGCCATTGCATCGATTGGTGATATGGCCAGAAAGCATCAAGCGACCTGATCGACGGTATCGGTCATTCTGGCCTTAGACCTTGATCAGTTTTATCAGCTTTTCTGCTGCGGCTTCGCTGCTGGCGGGATTCTGACCGGTGACCAGATGCCCATCGGTTACCACATGCACCTGCCAGTCTGCGCCCTTTGAATAATGTGCGCCGTCGCGTGTAAACGCATCCTCAATGAGGAACGGCACAACGTCTGTCAGGCCAACGGCGTCTTCTTCACTGTTGGTGAATCCGGTCACATTGCGGCCTTTGACGATCGGATCGCCATTGGCGGCCTTCACATGGCGCAGCACGCCGGGGGCGTGGCAAACAAAGCCGATGGGCTTGCCCGCGCGATCAAAGCTTTCGATCAGTGCAATCGACGTCTTGGATTCGGCCAGATCCCATAATGGGCCGTGGCCGCCGGGATAGAATACGGCATCGAAATCCTTTGCATCCACGCTATCCAGCTTCACCGTATTGGCCAGCTTGTCCTGTGCCTGCTTGTCGCCGCGAAAACGCTCAGTGTGCGCGGTTTGCGCATCGGGTTCGTCGCTTTTGGGATCGAGCGGCGGCTGTCCGCCTTTGGGTGATGCCAACACAATTTCCGCGCCAGCATCGGCAAAGGCATAATAGGGCGCGGCAAATTCCTCCAGCCAGAAACCGGTTTTCTTGCCAGTATCGCCAAGGTCGCTGTGACTGGTGAGAACCATCAAAATTTTCATCGCAACTATCCTGTCTAAACGCGGGAGTGTTTGGCCGATCACGGGCCTTGCCTAGCCTTCAACGTCCAATCGCAGCGATGCGTTGCATGGCGTGGCACAATAATTCTGAAAGGCGCTGTTACCCGAAAGCGTGCTTGCCCTCTATCCGCGAACCGTTATGACCCGGCAACATTCCCGCTTTTGAAAGGCACTGCGCTCATGGCCCGTAAGCTCATTTCCTCCGGCTCCCCCTTTGAAGCCCAGATTGGCTATAGCCGCGCCGTTGTGGACGGGAAATGGTGCTTTGTCGCCGGAACCACAGGCCCCAATGCCGATGGGTCGGGCTTTCCCGATGATGTCGCTGCACAGGCGCAGAACGCGCTGGATATTATCACCAAGGCGCTGGAAGAGGGCGGCTTTTCGCTGTCTGATGTGGTGCGCGCCACCTATTACATTACCGATGCGGCCTATTGGGATGCGATTGGCCCCGTGCTTGGCGGGGCCTTTGGCGAAATTCGCCCGGCAGCGACCTGCATAGTCTGCGGGCTGATAAAGCCCGAAATGAAAATCGAAATTGAAGTGACGGCCAAGAAGAGCAAAGACTGACGGCCTAAAAGGAGCAAGATGCCATGAAAGCAATCCGCCTGTCCCTGCCAGCATCGCTGGATAATCTGAACCTTGTCGATATCGATGATGCTGCCGCGCCGGGACCGGGCGAGATAACCGTGCGCTTGCGCGCCAGCTCGTTGAATTATCATGACTATGCTGTGGTAAAGGGCATGATCCCGACGCAGGATGGCCGCATTCCAATGTCGGACGGTGCAGGGGAAGTCACCGCGATTGGCGAGGGCGTCACAGACTATGCGGTGGGCGACGGCGTGGTATCGACCTTCTTCCCACTCTGGCTTGATGGTCAGCCGCCCGCAAATGGCTTTGTCAACGTGCCGGGCGACGGGATTGATGGCTATGCGCGGGAAGCAATCACGGCGCCGACAACATGGTTCACG
>JBGSTI010000237.1:0-2269 GCA_041736605.1 Sphingomonadaceae bacterium | reverse complement strand
GCGTTCGCGCGAAGGCTCCAGCTGGTCCCCGCGAATGCGCACCACCTGCCCTGCATAGCAAAGCCGCAAGGGGCGCGGCGCATGGGCAAGGCGCGAGGCTGCGATACGGCCCAGTTGCACCGTCATGTCGTCACGCAAAGCCAGCGTGCGCAGCGACACCGGATCGGTAAAGCGCACCAGCTTGCGCCGCGCCACGCCCGACATGCGCTGCGCCAGCGAGCGTTCAAATTCGACCAAGGGCGGCGATACGCGATCATAGCCATGCGCCATCATCGCATCGGTAACAGCGCGGGTTATCTGCGACGCAGCCTCGGCCATACCGGCCAGGCGGTCTTCCAGCCCTTCGGGCAACAGATCGGGATCGATATCGTCCATGGCGGTCCTGCGATTAGAGCGTCAATGCGCTTAACGTGTCATTTGCGCCTTAGCCTGACGAGAGGAAAGCGCAAGCGTGGTGGGCGAAGAGAGGCCCAGAGACGACCACCCCTCCTCTTCAGGGGAGGGGCAGCGAGACTTACGAACTTGTTCATTAGTCGCAGCGGGGTGGGGTTTTGCGGCGGCGGAGCTGTGACGACAGACCCCACCCCAACCCCTCCCCTGAAGGGGAGGGGCTAGTTTTTCGCATAACGCCAGTTGTGATCAACCGAACTTCAGCGCCTTCACGGTCTTCACGCCGGGCAGCTTGCAGGCTTCCCACAGCACGGGTTCAGGGATCGCCTGATCCATGGACAGCAGCAGGATGGCATCACCGCCAGCATGGCGACGGCCCAGATGGAAGGTGCCGATATTCAGCCCCGCCGCACCCAGCAAGGTACCGACGCGGCCGATAAAGCCGGGGGCGTCCTCGTTGACGATATAGAGCATATGGCCTTCGAGATCGGCTTCGATATTGATGCCGAAAATCTCGACCAGACGCGGCTGATGGTTGCCAAACAGCGTGCCTGCAACCGAGCGATCACCCTGGCTGGTGGCGACAGTGACGCGCACCAGCGTGTGATAATCACCCTCGCGGTCATGGCGCACTTCGCGCACGTCCAGCCCGCGTTCGCGCGCCAGGAACGGCGCGTTGACCATGTTCACCGTGTCCGAATATTGGCGCATCAGGCCCGCCAGCACCGCGCCGGTGATCGGCTTGATGTTAAGCTGAGCCGCTGCGCCTTCGACTTCGATCGAAATCTGGGTGAGGTTATCATGCGCGAGCTGGCCCACCAAAGTGCCCAGCTTTTCCGCCAGCGCCATATAGGGCTTAAGCTTCGGCGCTTCTTCAGCTGACAGGCTGGGCATGTTCAGCGCGTTGGTGACGCCGCCATTGACCAGATAATCGGCCATTTGTTCGGCCACTTGTAGCGCAACATTGACCTGGGCTTCGTTGGTCGACGCGCCTAGATGCGGGGTGCAGATGAAATTGGGGGTGCCAAACAAGGGCGATTCCTTGGCGGGTTCAGTTTCGAACACGTCCAAAGCCGCACCGGCGACCTGGCCCGAATCCAGCGCATCCTTCAGCGCCGCTTCGTCGATCAAGCCACCGCGCGCGCAATTGACGATGCGCACGCCCTTTTTGGTCTTGGCCAGATTTTCACGGCTCAGAATATTGCGCGTCTGGTCGGTCAGCGGCGTGTGCAGCGTGATGAAATCAGCCTTGGCCAGCAGCGTATCGAGATCGGCCTTTTCCACGCCCATTTCGATGGCGCGTTCCGGCGTGAGGAACGGATCGAAGGCAACGACCTTCATTTTGAGGCCCAAAGCGCGGCTGGCCACGATACTGCCGATATTGCCCGCGCCGATCAGGCCCAGGGTCTTGCCGGTCACTTCAACGCCCATGAAGCCGTTTTTGGGCCACAGGCCTGCTTGCGTCTGCGCATTAGCCTCAGGCAATTGACGCGCGAGGGCAAAAATCAACGCAATGGCGTGTTCTGCCGTGGTGATCGAGTTGCCGAACGGGGTGTTCATCACCACCACGCCCTTGGCCGAGGCCGCGGGGATATCGACATTGTCGACACCGATCCCGGCGCGGCCAATAACTTTCAGATTGGTCGCGGCGTCGAGAATCGCCTTGGTCACCTTGGTCGAGCTGCGAATGGCGAGGCCATCATAATCGCCGATGCGGGCGATCAGCTCTTCGGGGGTTTCGCCGGTGATGACATCGACATCACAGCCACGATCCTTGAAAATCGCGGCGGCATTGGGGTCCATTTTGTCCGAAATAAGTACGCGGGGCTTGGTCATGTTCAATCTCCCTCTCCCCGTTTCGGGGAGAGGGCCGGGGAGA
>JBGSTI010000192.1:0-4178 GCA_041736605.1 Sphingomonadaceae bacterium | reverse complement strand
CCCGGCTGACCAGCGCCATGCGCGTCGCGGCGTTGCGGCGCATAGCCGAGCAGGCCGGGGCCTTTCCCATGATCTTGCGGCGCGGTGATGATGGCGCGGGCGTGCTGCTGGTTCAGATCAGCTGCCATGGCAAACAACCGGAAATATGGGAAAGCCTGCCCGATGTGGCGCGGGGCAAAGCGATCTGGCAACGCAGCGGCCCGGTGAACAAGCCCGGCATGATAGCAGACCCCGAAGCCTTGAACGCATGGCTGGACCGGCGGATCAGCCGCGATCCTGATCTGTGGATTGTCGAACTGGACGGACCGGACCTCGAAAGCTTGCGTGCCCTGTTCAAGGAATTTGAAGGCTAGGCCTTACCAGTCATCGGCATAGCCATTGCCTGCCGCCATGCCATTGGCATGATCGACATCATAATCCGGATTGGCCATCGCGCCGCCTTGATCGGCCTGTGTGTCGATTTGTTCTTCGCTATAGTCGCGCGCGCCGCTTGGATCGAACAGGCCGCTGCTGGCCCATGATGGGTCAATGCTCAACATCGCGGACAAATCATCCAGGTCCGATGGGTTGGTTGCCAAGGCCACGGCATCAAGCACTGTATTGATTTCCACACCGGCGGAATCGAGCGGTCGGCCCTGCTCAAGTGCTTGGCCAAAATTACGCAACGTCGAACGCAGGGTAACAGTTACCAAATGTTCGCTCACATATTTCTGGCCCGTGGCGTTGCTGAGTGTCTCTGAAATTTTGACAGAAGGCACATCGACACTAGCAGATATTCTGGAACCGCCCGTCTCATCCGGGCTGACCGCCAGGGTAATGATGCTGCCATCGGAATCCTCGCTGGAAGGAATCACGTAACGGATGGTATTGCCGTTGCTGGTGGTCATGTGCACCGACTGGGAAAGGATATTGGCGTCTTGCAAGGGCGAACCCCGCCCGGCATTGGCCGCAAGCTGGGTATAGACTTCCGAAGGAGAGGCATTGATCTGGACAGTGAAGTTGCTTGGCCCAAAGCCGCCCGTCACCGTATAACCAATCGCCCCGGCGGCCAGCAATCCGCCGCCCATCACTCGCAACATGGCCCGTTCTCCGTCGTTGATCGGGACAGGCATAGTGGATCAGCTTTAACGCAGCGTAAAGCGGGCTTTGCCCCGCTGGCCCTTGCCCCCTTGCCCGTTCGCTGCCTTTGGCCTAAGATGAACGCCAATCAGGCCACCCCGCAACGGGTGGCCCTTATTTTATCCCCTTTTGCGGAGACGAAAATAGTGGCCGAGAACAATATGGTCCCGCTTATGCCCCATGCCACAGCCTCGTGGCTGGTCGACAGCACCGGGCTTACCTTTGAACAGATTGCAGCGTTTTGCGGCCTCCATATTCTGGAAGTGCAGGCCATGGCCGATGATCTGGCCAGCAGCAAATATACCGGCCGCGATCCGGTGCGCGCGGGCGAGCTGACCATGGCCGAAATCGAAAAGGGTCAGGCCGATCCCGATTATGTGCTGAAAATGCAAAAGGGGCCGACCCAGGTCCGCCGCACTAAGGGCCCGCGCTATACGCCGGTGTCCAAGCGTCAGGACAAGCCCGATGGCATTGCCTGGATTTTGCGCAACCATCCCGAAGTCACCGATGCGCAGATCGGCAAGTTGATCGGCACGACGCGCAACACCATCGCCGCGATCCGTGATCGCAGCCACTGGAACATCAGCAACATCCAGCCCAAGGATCCGGTGACGCTGGGTCTGTGCTCACAGCGCGAACTGGATGCCGTGGTGGCCAAGGCCGCGAAAAAGGCTGGCATCGAAGAACCGGCAGCCGACGATAACCGTCTGGGCAGCGACCGTGAGGCCTTGATCGAGGAATTGCGCGCTGAGCGTCAGGCCGCGACTCGCGCCGCCGAAGAAGCCGCCGTTGAAGCCGAAGCCGCTGCATGGCTGGCCAATCGCGAAACCACGGCGGAGTAATGGGCCTCAGCGCCCGGCAGGCGATGCAGCCATGACTGGATCGGATCCCCAGAACACCGCGCCTTCATATGATGCGTCGCTGGCGGATCATGGTCTGGAACCGCGCGAGCATAAGGGGCTCACCTATCCGCTGGGCGATCATCAGCCTGAAAGCGGCGGGCATGTGCAATTGCTGCCGGGCATTGGCTGGACGCGCCTGCCGGTGCCGGGCAATCTGGGCCATATCAATATCTGGTTGTTGGATGATGATGATCCGGAAACCGGCGGTGTTCCCGGCGGCGTGGCCATTGTTGATACGGGCCTGCATTTCCCCGATTCGGTCGCGGCCTGGGAAAAACTGTTTACCGAGGGACTGAACGGGCGGACAATCACCCGTGTTTTTGTGACCCATTTCCATCCCGATCATGTCGGCATGGCAGGCTGGCTGTGCGAACGATTTGGCGTTCGCTTGTGGATGAATCGCACCGAATGGCTGATGGCGCGGATGCTCACCGCCGATATACGCAACGAACCGCCTGCCGAGGCCTTGGCGCAAATGCGCGAATCGGGCTGGGACGAGGATCGTATCGAAACATTTCGCCAGCGCGGCTGGGGCAATTTCGCCAAAATGGTATCGCCCCTGCCGATCAGCCATATCCGGCTGGATGAAGGCGCCGTAATTTCGGTGGGCGGGCATGAATGGCATATCATCACCGGCGGCGGCCATACGCCCGAACATGCGTGCCTATATGACAAGAATCGCCGCATTCTGATCGCGGGCGATCAAGTTCTGCCGCAGATCACGTCGAACGTTTCGACCATGACCAGCGAGCCGATGGCCGATCCGCTGGGCGAATGGCTGGACAGCATTGCCAAGTTCCGTGAAGCCATCGATCCGCGCAGTCTGGTGCTGCCCGCGCATGGCCTGCCCTTTACAGGCGTTCGCACCCGGCTGGAAACGCTGGCGGCGGGGCACCATGCCCGGCTCGATAGCCTGTCCGAAGCCTTGGCACAGCGGCCCTTGCGTGCGGTGGATACGTTCGAACTGCTCTTTGCCCGCCCGATCACCAACGAGGTCTATGGGCTTGCCACCGGTGAGGCGATGGCGCATTTGCGGCACCTGGAGGTGACGGGCCGCGCCGTGCGCACCATGACCAATGGTGCCGCGTGGTTTCGCGCCGCTTGATCACGATAGAGCGCCCCTCGCTGGATCAGCGCATTGCCGAGGGCGGCGTTGATTGCTGGATTTTCGATCTCGACAACACGCTGTATCCATCCAGTTGCAAGCTGTTTGACCTGATCGACGTGCAGATGGGGGTCTATATCCGGCAATTGCTGGGTTGCGATGCTGAGACCGCCTTGCGCGTGCAAAAAGACTATTTTCACGATCACGGCACCACTTTGGCCGGATTGATGCACCATCATGGTATCGAACCGCAGGAATTCCTCGATTTCGTGCATGATATCGATCTATCACGGCTGGATCATGCGCCGCGTCTGGCCGACCAGTTACGTGCGCTGCCGGGGCGCAAGCTGATCTTCACCAATGGCGACGCGCAATATGCGCAGCGGGTGCTGGATCGGCTGGGCCTTGCCGATCAGTTTGACGGGATGCACGATATTCTCGCCTGCGATCTGGTGCCCAAACCGCAAGTCGCCGCCTATGAATCGCTGGTGCAGGCCCACGATGTCGATCCGGCGCGCAGCCTGTTTGTCGAGGATATGGCCCGCAATCTGGTGCCTGCGCATGCCATGGGCATGGGCACGGTGTGGATCAATTGCGGCAGCGAATGGGGCGCACGTAATATCTCGCCGCAGCATATCGACATCGAAATCACCGATCTGCCGCGATGGCTGGACAAAATCACGGCCCGACCCTAGGGAAATTCCCGGACTGGCCCGGCATTGCGGGCGCGCAAACCGATGGAATTTCCGACCATGACCGATCAGCTTTCCGCCATTATCGACACCGCTTGGGACAATCGCACCGACATTTCGGCCGCCACCAAGGGGGAAACGCGCGATGCCGTCAATGAGGCACTGAATCTGCTCGATAGCGGCGCGGCCCGCGTGGCGCAGCGCGGCGATGATGGCCAATGGCAGGTCAATCAATGGCTGAAAAAGGCGGTTTTGCTGTCATTCCGGCTCAACGATAATGTCGTGGTCGATGGCGGTTCGGCGGGCGCACCGGCATTTGACAAGGTGCCATCGAAATTTGCCGGATGGGGCGAAAATCGC
>JBGSTI010000169.1:0-5547 GCA_041736605.1 Sphingomonadaceae bacterium | reverse complement strand
ATGATCTGATCGCCACTGGCGGCACCGCCATGGCCGCCACACGCCTGATCCGCGAAGCGGGCGGCACGGTCTCGCGCGCCTGCTTTGTCATCGACCTGCCCGATCTGGGCGGCGCAGCGCAATTGCGCACCCTCGGCGTTGATGTAGACAGCTTGATGGCGTTTGACGGCGGTTAAACAGCACCCAAGACCAATTGACGCCGCCGCCCCTGCGCCGCTATAGGCGACGCACCACGCGGGTATAGCTTAGTGGTAAAGCTCCAGCCTTCCAAGCTGGCTATGCGGGTTCGATTCCCGCTACCCGCTCCAAATATTCGAAAAAATCAGCTATTTAGCGTGAATTGACTGCGCCAACAGTTAAATGTTTCCATCGGTATAGTTCATAATCGTGCATCTGGAGAGTTGCGTTACAAAATACATCGCAACATCGAGATGGTAACAATATATGACGTCACGCTTCAGTTCAATCGAGCTGGTCTCCCGTCAGCGCCTGAGCAAGCTTTGTCATCACCAAGCGCCCGGTTGGGGTAAGGTGAATGTATTTGCGTCGGTTGTCCTCAGGGTCCACCTCGGTGGTCAGCCAGCCCAGACCCGGGTTCCGGACCTTGGTATCGGACCGCTTGCGGGCTTGGGCCATGAAGACCTTGTAGGTGGTGTGCAGAGATTTGTTAAGTGACTCGCCTAAGGTGTCCCGGATGTCGCTGAAGGTTGCTGCGTGGCCCTTGATGTCTGCCGTTCCGGCAGTAATGAAGAAGGCCAGTTGTGGGAGGGTGAGGCGCTCAGATGCGTACTCAGCCAGCGTCGTCAAGGCGGTTGTGAAGTCGTTGAAATCTCCGACGTAATTCGAGAGCCGGTGTGCTGCCATGGGGCGGGTCAAGATGGGGTTTCCTTCAATTTTGCCGGTCAACGGGTCTCTGCGTAGCACACTTCCACTTGGTGGTAAATCGCGTTTGGTGGATGGTAGCATTTGGTTTCCTTTCCGCTCTCGTTGGAGTCGCAGGAAAAATCCTATTCTGCAAGCCGCTTGTCGCGGATCAGGCGAGCTGCTTGGGTGTCTTAGTTGTTGGGCCCTCGGGTCCGTAGCCAGCATTGTGACTCTCAGCCAGCCGCGTTGCACAGCTGTGGCGGAAGGTGTGGATGCGGACAGAAACCTCAACTGTTATGGGACTAGGCCGGCCAACATCAGGGCGATGTTGACTTTTGGCGCGAGCAAGTCGGCGTGCGGATTGCGGCCTCGCTAAACTAGGTTTTCGACAAGAATTGACCATGGGCAAGCGCGCAGCCGAAAAGCTCAGCTTATGCCACCACGCAAAAGTGCGTGGCCTCGTCTTCGCTGGGCGCTTCGTTGAAATCCGCCAGTTCAGGGATGCGCCCGAACGCGATCTTGCCGCCGACATAGCCACCAGGCATATCTTCACAAACGCCCCATGAGGCCGATAAAGGCCCGTGTTTTGAACGGATGGTGTCCAATGCTACGCTCAGCCTTTCCCGCTTTTGTTGGCGTACAAGAACCGCTGAGCGCGGGTCGTTCAAACCGGGCTGGGTGAACAGGTCTGCCTGCGCTGGCGCAGCATCAACCAGGCCGTGCAGCACCACGGTAACCGAACGCGGCTTAAAACGGACTTCTCGCCGATAGCGGACAATCGCCGCTGCAAGCTGCTCCAGCGTCGATGCATCGTCGCGCATCGCTTCAAATCGCAACTCTGCGCTCCAACGCTGATGGTCCGATTGGCGCGCAGTAGTTGTGCGAAAACCACCACCCCGCACACTTAAGGTGAGGTGCGTTGCCTTGAGATCGGTGCGGCGTAACCGGCGCGCTGCGCTGAGCGCTAATTGCCGCGCACAATCATGGACCCGCTCAGGCGTGCGCCAGTCAAAGGGTAGCATCCGGCTGTGGCCAAACATCCGTTTCTCGCTTTCCGGGCGCTCATAGGGCAAGCCATGAAGCGCGTTCCAGAATCGCTCACCTTCGATGCTGCCCCACAAACCTCTCGCCTCCTTGGCGCCCAGCTTCCAAAGCGCGAGCACATCGGTGATGCCTGCTTTTGCCAGACGCGCGCCAATGCCCTTGGAGATACCGGGAATGTCCGAAAGCTTGAGATGTGCAATAGCCTTGGGCAACTCCTCCTCATGCAAGATCACCAGCCCATCGGGCTTTTGCATCTCTGCCGCGATTTTGGCGAGCAGTTCGGATGATGCGATCCCGATTGAACATGTGAGGGTTGGCCCGAAAGCCTCTGACAAAGCGGCCTTGATCCGCTGGGCAAGCGCCCTGCCTTGTGCCGCTTCTGATGCCATCAGATCGCACACCAGCTCATCGATCGAACGCACCTTCTCGATCGGCAGGCATCTCTCGATGACCGCCAATATACGGTGATGCAACCGAACATAGGCATCGGGCCGCGCGACAACGAAAATCATCTCAGATACAATCGCTCTGGCCTCGCTGACCGAAGCGCCCGACGGCACACCTGCTCGCTTCGCTTCGCGGCTGATCGCGATGCAGCCTGTGTGCCGAACATCCAATGGCACGACTCCAACCGGTTTCCCGTGCAGGGCCGGATTAAAGTGCTGCTCCGCCGATGCGAAGAAGCTGTCGAAATCAAGATAGAGCTTTGTCACCGCCCAACAGGCCTTTGTGCGAACGAATCAAACAAGCCTTATTTTGGAACATTTAGAGAACATCAGCAACCGATATCGGCAGCCCTAGAGGGCCATATTGGCAATTCCCCGACTGACATCATAGGGCCTCGTCGCGGAGGCCGTACCAAGGTCATCGCCGCTAAGCGATTGCAGGCCTTGATCGCGGGGAAAAATCATTCGGTGCCAAAACGCCCCGCTTGTGACGATTTCCATCATGCTCGCTTAGTGCATTGGCGACGCCCAGATCGTGACGCCGCCATCAATCTTAAGGCGGGAGTCCAGCGAAGCCGCTGACATTTTAAAAGCATGCAGAAACTGGCTGGGGCGGCAGGATTCGAACCTGCGAATGCCGGTATCAAAAACCGGTGCCTTACCACTTGGCGACGCCCCAACACGGGTTCCGGTGGCTGTGACCCTCTATCAGGCCCGCGCACGCGGAAGCGGCTATATAGCCCGGCTTTTGAAATAGAAAAGCCAGAAAAATTATAGGATCTGCTTGGCAGTGATCAACCCAGCCGATGAACCCAATTGTGGGGATCGGGCGCGGTGCCGCGCTGAATGGCGGTGAGCTGTTCTTTCAGCTTTTGCGTGATCTGGCCGGGGCCGCCTGCGCCGATGATGAAACGGCCCTTGGCGCCCGACACACTGCCCACCGGCGTCACCACGGCAGCCGTGCCGCATGCAAAGCTTTCGGTAAGGCTGCCGGATTCGGCATCGGCCTGCCATTGATCGATGGCATAGCGTTCTTCGCGCACGGTCATCCCGGCTTCGCGGGCCAAAGTGATCAGGCTGTCGCGGGTGATGCCGGGCAGGATCGTACCGGTCAGCGGCGGGGTGATGATGCTGCCATCATTGAACACGAAAAACAGGTTCATGCCGCCCAGTTCCTCGATCCAGCGATGTTCGGCCGCGTCCAGGAACACCACCTGATCAAAGCCTTCGGCAATCGCGTCGGCCTGAGCCACCAGGCTGGCGGCATAATTGCCGCCGCATTTGGCCGCGCCGGTGCCGCCGGGGGCTGCGCGGGTATAATCCTGCGAGACTTTAAGTGACACAGCAGGCGCGCCGCTTTTGAAATAATTGCCAGCGGGCGATGCGATGACAAGGAACAGATATTCGCGCGCCGGACGCACGCCCAGAAACACTTCGGAGGCAAACATGAACGGACGCAAATAGATCGATCCGCCCTCAACTTCCGGAAACCAATCGGCATCCACGGCCAGCAATTCGCGAATCGCGCCGATGAACAGATCTTCGGGCAATTCGGGCATGGCCAGACGGCGGGCGCTGTCGCGGAAGCGCGCGGCGTTGGCTTCGGGGCGGAACAGCGCCATGCTGCCATCGGCCAAACGATAGGCTTTCAAACCTTCAAAAATTTCCTGCGCATAATGCAGCACGGCGGCGGCGGGATCGAGGCTGATCGGCTGGCGCGGGCCGATTTGCGCATCATGCCAGCCCTTGTCGGCAGACCAGCGGATCTGCGCCATATGATCGGTGAAGATCGTGCCAAAGCCGGGATTGGCCAGCAGCCCTGCGCGATCATCCACCGATACGCACTGGTCGCTTGGCAAACGGGCAAAGCTGAGCGTTTCGGGGGTTTCTGCGGCGGGCATGCGATACATCCTGTCTGTTCATGTGTCGGACCATTGTGGCCATGCCAAGCTTGTGGCGGCCACGCAAGGACTTGAATTTGCCTAATGCTTCGGGCAAGATACGTCAATATGGCTGTCCCATCTTCTCCCGCATCCGCAAGCTCGCCGCCTGTCGCCTCGCCTTTGTTCCTGCGTGAGGACGAGGTGCGGCGCGGGATCGAGCTGCTCTATTTCGGCTATACCCGCCTGACGCGCAGCATTGATGAGGGGCTGGCGCAGATGAATCTGGGCCGCGCGCATCATCGTGCGCTGTATTTCATTGCGCGCAATCCGGATATCACTGTGTCGGAATTGCTGCGCCTGTTGGCGATTACCAAGCAATCCTTGGGCCGGGTCTTGTCTGATCTGGCGGAGCGGGATTTTGTCGAAACCCGGCAGGGTGCGCGTGACCGGCGGCAGAAATTGCTGCGGCTGACAGCGGCAGGTCAGGCGATGGAACAGGAATTGTTCGAGGCGCTGCGCACCAAGCTGGCCATGGCCTATCAGGCGGCGGGCCAGCAATCGGTGACCGGTTTCTGGCAAGTGCTGGAAGCCTTGGTGCCTGAGGATGAGCGCGAGTTGATTGCGGCTTTGGCGAATAAAGGGTGAACAATATTATCGTCACGCCCGCGTAGGCGGGCGTCCATCGCCGAAGCTTGCGATCGCACCGGCAGGTGATGGGTTCCCGCCTTCGCGGGAATGACGAATATTTCTATTGTTCTCGATCTGCCGCCGCGCGGCCCAACCGGTCATTGATCGCAGCGCCCATGCCCGTCATCGGGATCGGCGCAACAGCAATCGCCGCTGCGTCGGACGCATCAGCGCGGTGCAACGCCGCAAACAGGCGAGAGGCTGCTTCGGCCAAGTCGCCTGTTTCCGACAGATTATCATCCCCCGCCACATCGCCAAAACCGATCAGCCACTCGCCAGCCTGTGCCACTGTCGCATTCAGGCGGACGGGCTTGGCGGGGGCATAATGGCTGGCCAACTGCCCCGGTGCTTCGATGCCGGTCAGGTCATCGGCCAAAGCTGGCCCAACCAACTTTGCAAGCGTTTCCGCCGTTACCGGGCCGGGGCGCAATATCTGATAGCCCGCATCCCCGCGCACCGCGACGATGGTGGATTCGACGCCCGCGCGGCATGGCCCGGCATCGAGGATCAAGGGCACCTTGTCACCCAGTGACGCCAGAACATGCTGGGCGGTGGTTGGGCTGATATGGCCCGAGCGATTGGCCGAGGGTGCGGCCAGAAAAAGCCCGCTGGTGCGCAGCAGC
>JBGSTI010000168.1:0-5321 GCA_041736605.1 Sphingomonadaceae bacterium | reverse complement strand
CCTCCCGCAAGCGGGAGGGGAGAATAAAGCCCTCTCCCCTTTAGGGGAGAGGGTTGGGAGAGGGGACTGGCATATATGCACCCCATCGCCCATAAAGCTGCACTATGGCCCGCGAGATCGATTTCATTGCCAGCTTAAGGGCCATGGCCAGCCACCCCGCCGCGCGCGGGTTGATGGATGATGCCGCCGTGCTGCGTCTGGGCAACGAACAACTGATCCTGACACATGACATGATGGTAGAGGGCACGCACTGGCTGCCCCATGCCGATCCCGCCGATGTGGCGTGGAAGCTTGTGGCCGTGAACCTGTCCGATCTGGCGGCCAAGGGCGCAGAGCCTTTGGGCGTGCTATTGGGCTTCATGCTGGGCGATGATACGTGGGATCGCGCCTTTGCCGCTGGTCTGGCGGCGGCGTGCGCGCACTTCGATGTGTCCTTGCTGGGCGGTGATACGGTGGCAGCGACGGGCCATCATACCCGCGCCTTGGGCCTCACGGCTTTGGGCCGCGCTACTAGCGACAGGGTGCCTGACCGGCGCGGCGCGCAACCGGGCGATGCCTTATGGATCACAGGCCCTGTCGGCGATGCGATGGCTGGCTATCGCATCTTGACCAGCGATAATGCCCCCGCACTGCCCGGCTTGGTCGCTGCCTTTTCCCGGCCCCTGCCCTTGATCGCAGCGGGTCAGGCGCTTGCACCCCATGTCACCGCCATGATGGACATTTCCGATGGCCTGTTGATTGATGCACAGCGCATGGCCGTTGCCAGTGGGCTATGCGTCGATATTGCCCCCGCGTCTGTCCCGTTATCAGACGCTTTTTTGCACTGGGCCGCCACCGCGCCTGAGGGGCAGGAGGCTGCCAAGGACGCCGCTCTACGCTGGGGCGATGATTATCAGCTGCTATTTGCTGCCCCCGCCGATGCCGCCCTGCCGGTCAAAGCGACGCGGATTGGCCGCTTTCTGGCCCCCGATGCCGCCCAAGCGCCGGGCACTTTGCTATTGGATGGCCTGCCCCCTGCCGCCGACACACCCTTGGGCTATCTCCACGGCTGAACCGGCCCAAATGCGTCAACACACGTAAAGGGCTTGCGCGCGTCCCTTTCGCGCGTAAGCTGATCGCGTCGGGCCGTGCGGAACGAACGATAGGCCGAAAAATCGGCGATCTTCCGCGGGGCCGGAGAGTTGTCTGAAACGCATAAAGGGGGAACACAGCGCCATGAGTGTTGTTACCATATCAATCATTTGCGGTCTGATTGCCGTTCTATACGGTATCTGGACCAGCCGGACGGTGCTTGCCGCATCGCCGGGGACCGAGCGGATGCAGGAAATTGCCGCCGCCATTCAGGAAGGCGCAGGCGCCTATCTGGCCCGCCAATATCGTACGATCGCCATTGTTGGCGTGATCGTCGCCATCTTGGTTGGCGTATTCCTTGGCCCGCTCTCCGCTGTCGGCTTTCTGCTCGGCGCTGTCTTGTCGGGCGCGACGGGCTTTATCGGCATGAATATTTCGGTGCGTGCCAATGTCCGCACCGCACAGGCCGCCAGCGAATCCTTGCAAAAGGGCCTGACCATGGCGTTCAACGCAGGCGCGATCACCGGCATGCTGGTGGCAGGCCTTGCCTTGCTCGCGATTGCTGGTTTCTTCTGGTATCTCACCGGCCCCGGCGGTCATGCCCCCAATAGCCGCGAAGTGATTGACGGCTTGGTGGCGCTTGCCTTCGGTGCGTCGCTGATCTCGATCTTTGCGCGTCTGGGCGGCGGTATCTTTACCAAGGCCGCTGACGTGGGCGCCGATCTGGTCGGCAAGGTTGAAGCCAATATCCCGGAGGATGACCCACGCAACCCCGCCGTGATTGCCGATAATGTCGGCGACAATGTTGGCGATTGCGCCGGTATGGCCGCCGATCTGTTTGAAACCTATGTCGTCACGATCGGGGCAACCATGGTGCTGCTGGCGCTGCTGGTCACCACCGCAGGCGACATGCTGTTGCCGCTGATGTCGTTGCCGCTGATCGTTGGCGGTGTGTGCATCTTGACCTCGATCCTTGGCACATTCTTCGTCCGTCTGGGCGGGGGCACCAACATCATGGGCGCGATGTACAAGGGCTTTCTGGTCACTGCCCTCACCTCGATCCCCGCCATCTATTATGTCACCTGGCGCACGCTGGGCGATATGAATGCGGTCTATGGGGCCAGCGAGGGCAATGCAGGCTTTACCGGCATGGCCCTGTTCTGGGCCATGATGGTCGGTCTGGCTGTTACCGGCCTGCTCGTGTGGATCACCGAATATTATACCGGCACCAATTACCGCCCGGTGCGCTCCATCGCCAAGGCTTCGGAAACTGGCCATGGCACCAACGTGATCCAGGGTCTGGCAATCAGCCTTGAATCCACCGCGATGCCCACCATCGTCATCTGCATCGGCATTATAGTGTCATATCAGCTGGCGGGCCTGATCGGCATTGCCTTTGCTGCCACATCGATGCTGGCGCTGGCCGGTATGGTTGTCGCTCTCGACGCTTATGGCCCAGTGACCGACAATGCCGGTGGCATTGCCGAAATGGCCGAAATGGACAGCTCGGTACGTGAAAAGACCGACGCGCTCGACGCAGTGGGCAACACCACCAAGGCCGTCACCAAGGGCTATGCCATTGGTTCGGCAGCTTTGGCAGCGCTCGTGCTGTTCGGGGCCTATACCGCAGACCTTGATTTCTATTCCGAAAAACTGGGTCTGGCTGAGGGGGCTGTCGATTTCACCCTGATGAACCCCTATGTCATCGTTGGCCTGCTGCTGGGTGCCTTGCTGCCCTATCTGTTCGGCGCCATGGGCATGACCGCCGTCGGCAAAGCTGCGGGCGAAGTGGTGAAGGACGTGCGCGATCAGTTTGCCAACAATGCCGGGATCATGACCGGCGAAAGCAAGCCTGATTATGCTCGCACCGTCGATCTGGTCACCAAGGCGGCGATCCGCGAAATGATCATCCCGTCGCTACTGCCCGTTCTGGCCCCGATCGTGGTCTATTTCGTGATTGCGGTTGTGGCTGGCCTCGGCGCTCCCGAAGGCGCTGATGCAGCGGCTTATGGCCGGGCACAGGGCTTTGCGGCGCTGGGCGCATTGCTGCTCGGCGTGATCGTGGGCGGTCTGTTCGTTGCCATCTCGATGACATCGGGCGGCGGCGCATGGGATAATGCCAAGAAATATATCGAAGACGGCCATCATGGCGGCAAGGGCAGCGATGCCCATAAAGCTGCGGTGACCGGCGATACCGTTGGCGATCCCTATAAGGACACGGCAGGCCCTGCCGTGAACCCGATGATCAAGATCACCAATATTGTCGCTTTGCTGCTGCTGGCCGCTTTGGCAGGCGGCATGGCCTGATAGGCTTGCCCTAAAAGGCACACCAAAAGCCCCGCTCTTTCATCGCGAAAGGGCGGGGTTTTTTGTGGCCGGAAACGGCGGATGCTGGCACTATCGCGCCGTGATCAAGGAGGCTGCATCCATGCAAAACAGGTCGCGCGCTGGCGCAATGCTGGCGGCTGTCATGGCTTTTACACTCAGCACCGCCGCAAACGCGGCAGAGCCTGAGCCCTTCACCCCACGGGGCGAGATTGGCATAAACTGGATGGCATCGCCGCACCCGGCAGATGACGCCATGCGCATGGCCGCGCCGCTTGGCAATTTCTGGACCTGGCTGAAATCCGAGGACTATCCGCCTGAGTCTGTAGCCGCGATGGAAAATTCGCGCGCCGAGTTGCGCCTTGAAATCGCCGCTGATGGCAGTGTGGCAGGCTGCTCGCGCAACATCATCAGCGGGCCAGAGCGCGTCACCGCCAAGGCCTGTGACCTGATCCGCAGCCGAGGCAAATTCCGTCACGCGCTGGATCTGTCGGGCCAGCCGATGGCGCAAAGCGTCACGTTGCGCGCCAGCTATTGGGTGCAGGCCACGATGGTCTATCCCGTCGTCGCTCCGCCCGCGCCATGGCAGGAAACCGGCTGGCGCGGCGAGCGCGAAACCGATTCAAACTGGGCCAAGGGCCGCGCCTTTAATGGCATACAGCCGCGTATTCTTGCCGATTGGGCCGCCTTTCGTCCCAAGGACAAGGTGATCCCCAAACAGGCCGAAGTCGGCGTACTGTTGACCGTCGATACTCAGGGCCAGCCCCTGTCCTGCGACGTCAAGGATAGCAGCGGCCACGCCGCGCTGGACGACGCCACATGCGCGGCGCTGCGCAATGCAAAATGGGAATGGGTAACGCCGCCCCGGCAGGATATCGAACTGGCCTATCTGATCCGCTGGAACGGCAAAAAGGCGCAGATCGCCATGCCCTTCAGCCGCTATCACGAAGGCTATCGCCAATTGCGCGCCAGCTTGGGCACCGCGCCTCTGATGATCCCGACGGCGGAACTGCCAGCCAAGGTGGAAGGCAAAGCGTGGATCAATCCCGAAGCCGATATCTGGTTGGACGCCGCCGGCAAGCCACTGCGCTGCGTGATCGTCAAATCGTCCGATGACAACGAACTCGACCGCAAGACCTGCACCATCGCCATGACGCGGCTCGTATATTTACCCGCCCGTGATGAGTTTGGGCGGCCGATCAAGGGCGGTATTCGCATAAGGGTGGATTGGAATATCGGTCGGGCCAGCAATTTTCAGCCGGTTTGAGGGCGGATGGCCCTCACCCCTGCTCCACCGCAATCCGTTCATGGTGCCGGATCACTTCATCAATGATAAAGCGCAGGAATTTCTCGCTAAATTCCTGATCCAGACCGGCTTCCTCTGCAAGGCCGCGCAAACGCGCGATTTGGCGGGCTTCGCGGCTGGGATCGGCGGCGGGTAGGCCGTGTTCGGCCTTGTGGCGGCCCACCGCTTGCGTCACCTTGAACCGTTCGGCCAGCATCACGATCAACGCCGCATCGATATTGTCGATGCTTTGGCGATAGCCTGCCAAAACGGCGTCCTGCGGCGATGGTGATGCGGTGGTGTTGTCTGCCATAATGTGCCGGTTAGCAGAAACTGCGCAGCCCCTGCAATGGTCGCAAGGCGTGCGTGCAGCCCGGTTGCACGATTTGCGCTTGCCAAGCAGAGCCTTGCTTGCCAAGGCGCAGCATAATGAGCGCGACCATCCACCCCCTGGGCCGCAATGCAGCCCCTTCGCTGGCCCCGATGATGGCCCTGATAGCCGAGGAAATGAACGCCGTGAACGCGGTGATTCTGGATCGGATGCAATCCAAGATTCCCCTGATCCCCGAACTGGCCGGGCATCTGATCGCGGGCGGCGGCAAACGCATGCGCCCGATGCTCACTTTGGCCAGCGCGCGCC
>JBGSTI010000065.1:0-3267 GCA_041736605.1 Sphingomonadaceae bacterium | reverse complement strand
CCGGCTGCCAATCGGGCGGCACCAGGTTGAGCAAGCGTTCCATGCCCAAGGTCTGGCGCTGTGGCCCCAAGGGACCGATCACCGTGCCAAACGGGGTTTGCGTGGTCGCCAGCACATTGGTCATCACCGGGCTTAGCCGACTGGGCACATACCAGTTCTGCGCCTCTGACAGCACATGCCCGGCACAAACCAGCCGCACATGGCGATAGCCCACGGGCTCATCCACGCTGATTTTCAGGCGCTGGCGCTGTTCCGCCGTAATTGGCGTGCGGGTGCGCGTATCATATTCCACGGTCACCACCGCATCGGCGATTCCCATGGCTGTGCGGCACCAGTTTTCCAACGCCGCCGTGGCGCTGCGCGATGCCAATATGTCGGCATTCAGCGCCTCAATCCGCGCCGCCGCTGCAAACCGGTCTGCATCGCGCGACAAATCGACGAGCACGTCCTCCGCCTGCGCAACTTGCGGCGCAACGGTCAGCAGAATTGCGGGCAGCAACACGCGGCCATGGTCAGCCATAAACACGATTAAACTCCATCGTTTCGCCGTGGGAGTTTTTGCAACACTGGTCAATGCCCCGTTTAGACGCTATGCGCCGCCGCAATCACAAACAAGGACGTTTTCATGGGTTTCAAATGCGGTATCGTCGGCCTGCCCAATGTCGGCAAGTCAACTTTGTTCAATGCGCTCACCGAAACGCAGGCGGCGCAGGCAGCGAACTATCCGTTCTGCACGATTGAGCCGAATGTCGGCAATGTCGCGGTGCCCGATCCGCGGCTGGAAACGATCTGCAAAATTGGCGGTTCGGCCAAGATCATCGAAACGCAGTTGAGCTTTGTCGATATTGCAGGCCTGGTGCGCGGCGCATCAAAGGGCGAAGGTCTGGGCAACCAGTTCCTGGCCAATATTCGCGAAGTTGACGCCATCGTCCATGTGCTGCGCTGTTTTGAAGATGACGACATCCAGCATGTCGATAACAAGATCGATCCGATCAGCGATGCCGATACGGTGGAAACCGAATTGATGCTGTCTGATCTCGAAAGCCTTGAAAAGCGCGTTCCCAATTTGCAGAAAAAAGCAGCGCAGGGCGACAAGGAAGCCAAGGCAGCCGCCGCCGTTCTGGGCCGCGCGTTGGATCTGTTGCGCGAGGGCAAGCCTGCGCGATTGACCGAACGCCATGATCCAGAGGAAGAACGCCTGTTTCAACAAGCGCAGCTGATTACCTCAAAACCCGTCCTCTACGTCTGCAATGTCGATGAAGGCGCCGCAGCAGAAGGCAATGCGTTTTCGGCCAAGGTGTTTGAAAAGGCCAAGGCCGAAGGCGCTGAAGCCGTGGTCGTATCTGCCGCGATTGAGGCCGACATCGTCACCATGCCGGTGGAGGACCGCGCCGAGTTCCTGTCTGACCTTGGCCTCACCGAAACCGGCCTCGCACGCGTGATCCGCGCCGGGTATGAACTTCTCCACCTCATCACCTTCTTCACCGTTGGCCCAAAAGAAGCGCGCGCGTGGACCGTGTTCAAGGGCGCGACCGCTCCCAATGCCGCAGGCGTGATCCATACCGATTTCGAAAAAGGCTTCATCCGCGCCGAAACCATGGCCTATGCCGATTATGTCGCGCACAATGGCGAAGCAGGCGCGAAGGAAGCGGGCAAGTGGCGGTCAGAAGGCAAGGAGTATATCGTGCAGGACGGCGATATCATGCTGTTCCGCTTTAACGTCTGATCGGCTATAATGGCGGCATGATCCGCAACGCGATCCTTGGGCTGTTCCTGTTGATCCTCGCCTTTCCGGCGGTGGCGCAGCCCCTGTGCCATCAGGATGTGCCGCCTGCGGCCGAGGATTGCCATCAAACGGCCCCGGCCCATCATGACGCGCCAGACGAGTCCGAAGACCAGCCCGAACTAGGGGCCAAGGCGCAG
Organism: Sphingomonadaceae bacterium; assembly: GCA_041736605.1. Taxonomy (GTDB): domain Bacteria; phylum Pseudomonadota; class Alphaproteobacteria; order Sphingomonadales; family Sphingomonadaceae; genus JBGSTI01. The sequence goes on along the minus strand of JBGSTI010000065.1, from coordinate 1,344 downwards.
CATGTCTGCATCGGCTGTGTTGCGCCAACCAGAGCGTTGGCTGCGCCCGATGCAATCACACTGCCCGCCATCGCCTATGCGCCTCTTCGCCTTGCCAAATTGGTGAGCGATACCACCCTGCCTGCCATTCCTCCGCCCAAATCCTGATCCGGCAAAGCGGCCAAGCCATTGGGCCAGCCGAACTTTTCCCATTTTATCAGGATATTATCATGCGAACGTCATTCTATCTGGCAAGTGCTGCGGCGCTTGCCCTCTATCCCCTGTCTGCACAGGCGCAGGATCATTCCAGCCATGAGGGCCATGAAATGCCTGCAACTCCGCCTGCGACCGGTCATGATCATGCCGCTATGGGTCATGGCGCACATGCCAGTTCAGCGGCAACGCCCCTTTCCAACACCAGCAATTGGCGCTTTAACCAGAATTGCCAGATTGCAGACGAAAATGGCGACCCGATCATGGCCAATTGCGTGCGATTTGTGCTTTATGCCGATGGATCGGGGACCGCACGGCAGCCGGGGCGCGAGGGCCATCATCGCCATGGCAATGTGCTGAGCCAGCCCGGCGGCTGGACCGTCATGGCGCACGGTTTCTTATCCAGCCAATATACCGACCATTCCGGGCCGCGCGGCGATAGCAAGGCCTATGTCACCAGCATGGCGATGCTGATGGGCGAGCGCGATACAGATTGGGGCCGGGTGCAATTGCGCGCCATGACCAGCCTGGAGCCGCTGATGTCCAATCGCGGCTATCCCAATCTGTTCGCCACGGGCGAAACAGCGGGGGGCGAGCCGCTGGTCGATCGTCAGCATCCGCATGACCTGTTCATGGAATTGTCGGCGCGCGTCGATGTTGACCTGTCACCAACCGTCAGCCTGTTTGCCTATGGCGGGCCAGTGGCCGAACCGGCGCTTGGCCCATCGGTATTCATGCACCGGGGCAGCGCGGCCAATAATCCAGAGCCGCCTATCACCCATCACTGGTTTGATTCCACCCACATCACCTATGGCGTGGCGACCATTGGCGTGGCGACGCCGAAATGGCAGTTGGAAACATCTTTGTTCACCGGCCGTGAACCCGACGAAAAACGCTGGAACATCGAAAAGCCGCGCATGGATAGCTGGTCGGTCCGCGCCTCCTGGACCCCCAGCCCCGATTGGGCGCTCCAGGCCAGCTATGGTGAATTGAAAGAGCCGGAATTTTCGGTGCATCCCGGCGAAGACGAACAGCGTTTCACCTCCAGCATCGCGTTTGCCGATAATCTGGGCGGCGGTGACCTGTCGGCTATGCTGGCCTTTTCCGCCAAACAGCGCGATGGTGGCCGCACGCTCACCGCCTGGCTGGCCG
>JBGSTI010000061.1:0-3865 GCA_041736605.1 Sphingomonadaceae bacterium | reverse complement strand
CTAAGTCATTGATTTATTGGTCGGGACGACAGGATTCGAACCTGCGACCCCCACACCCCCAGTGTGATGCGCTACCAGGCTGCGCTACGTCCCGACCGAAGCCGGGCCTATATGCGGCACCTTGCGCTTTGGCAAGGGGGAAAGCGGCCTATGGTTAAAGCCTGTCATTGCATCGCGGCCCCCGGTCTGTTAGGCGCGCGGACTTATCACAGGTAAAGCATGGGGCCGGGCGAAAAGCGCGCGTTGCCATGCCGGTTTTCGGGATACGCCTTCTATGTCAGCTTCGCTTTCGCTTATGGCCGCCGCCGCTACGGCTTCGGGATCGCCGCCATTCATTGTGCAGATCCTGCCTATGGTTGCCATTTTCGTGATCTTCTATTTCCTGCTCATCCGCCCGCAACAGCGCAAGATGAAGGCGCATCAGGAAAAGATCGCTTCGGTGAAAAAGGGCGATCAGGTGGTGACCGGTGGCGGCATCATGGGCAAGGTTGTGCGCGTTGATGATGACTATGCCGATGTTGAATTGGCACCGGGGCTGAAGGTCAAGGTGGTCAAGTCGACGATCAGCGATATCGTGCCCGTGGGTGGTATTCAGCAAGCCAACGACTAAATAAGCAGTCTGCGCCGTTGCTGGCCTCGCGCAATCGGGGCCAGGCGGCATTGATGACTATAAAACAGGTTTCGCCGTCATGCTCGATTTTCCGCGCTGGAAAACAATCTCGATTACGCTGCTTTTGGTGCTGGGCGTCCTGTTGTCGCTGCCCAGCGTCATTCCCAATAGCAGCGCCTGGTGGCCCAGCTTTATTCCGCGCAATCAGATCAATCTGGGCCTCGATCTGGCCGGCGGCAGCCACATCCTGTTGGAGGCTGATCCTTCCAAGGTGGCGGCGCAGCGCATCGAGGTGATGGAAGAAAATGTCCGCAACGCGATGCGCACGGCCAAGCCGCGCATTCGCATTGGCGAGATTTCGCGCACCGGTGGACGCCTGTCATTCCTGCTCGATGATCCGGCGCAAGTGGATGCGGCGCGCGAGGTGGTGCTCCCCATGACCAATGGGGTCGGTGTAACTGGCCAGCGCGATTGGAATATCGAAGTTGTCGATGGCCAGCGTTTCGTGCTGACGCCGACCAAGGAAGGTATCAATCAAGCCGTCGAACAGGCGATGGACACCGCCACCGAAGTGATCCGTAAGCGTATCGACGAACTGGGCACGCGCGAGCCGACGATCATCCGCCAGGGCGCTTCGCGCATCGTGGTGCAGGTGCCCGGTTTGCAAGACCCGCAACAGCTGAAAGACCTGCTGGGCAAAACCGCCGAGCTGGAATTCAAGCTGGTTGATCTGACCGCCGATCCTAATGAAGTGGCGGCGGGCCGTGCACCGGTGGGCAGCGAAATCTATCCCTATGCCGAGGGCGAAGGTGCGGGCGCACAATTTGTGGCGGTCAAGCGGCTGGGGGGCATCAAGGGCAATTCGCTGACCGATGCGAACCAAAGCTTTAGCCAGACCAATGAGCCTGTCGTGTCGATTACATTTGACCGCGAAGGCGGCGCGAAATTCGCGCGGTTGACGACGGACAATGTCAACAAACCGTTCGCGATCATCCTCGATGGCGAAGTGCTGTCGGCCCCCAATATCAATGAACCGATCCTGGGCGGCACCGCGCAGATTTCGGGCAATTTCACTGTAGAAAGCGCCAACCAGCTGGCCATCGCGCTGCGCTCTGGCGCGTTGCCGGTGGACCTTAAAGTGGTGGAAGAGCGCACAGTTGGCCCTGATCTTGGCGCAGATTCGATCCGCAAGGGCATGATTGCTGGCCTTGTCGGCACCACGGCTGTGCTGGTGCTGATGTTCCTCACCTATGGTCGTTTTGGCCTTTATGCCAATATGGCTTTGGTGCTGAACGTGTTCCTGATCCTGGCGGTAATGGCCTTGATCGGCGGCACGTTGACGCTGCCGGGGATTGCCGGTTTCGTGCTGACCATCGGTGCGGCGGTCGACGCCAACGTGCTGATTAACGAGCGTATTCGCGAAGAACGAAAGCGCGGGCGGCGTGTCATTCAGGCCATCGAAATGGGCTATAGCGAAGCCAGCCGTGCGATTTTCGACGCGAACATCACCAATGTCATTGCCGGCCTGTTGCTGTTCATGTTCGGCTCTGGCCCGATCAAGGGCTTTGCCATCGTTCTGATGATCGGCATCGTCACATCGGTGTTCACGGCCGTGACCGTGACGCGGATGATGGTGGCCGGTTGGGTGCGGCGCAATCGCCCCACTGAAATCAATATTTAAGGCGAGACGAGCCCATGAAACTGATCAAGCTCATCCCCGATGACACCAACATCCAGTTCCTCAAATGGCGCAATGTCGCCTATGCGATTTCGATCCTGCTGATGATCGCCTCGGTCGCTTTGGTGGCGACGCGCGGGCTTAATTTCGGTGTGGATTTCATTGGCGGCCAGATGGTGCGCGTCACCTTTGAAAAGTCGGCAGCGGCCCCGGTGGAGGAGCTGCGCGAGCAGATTGACGATCTGGGCTATGGCGAACCGATCATTCAGCGTTTCGGCAAGGAAAACGAAGTCTCGATCCGCATGAAGCTGCCCGAAGGGGCAGATAAGGATCCGGCACTGGCCGACACCATGGCCAAGAAAATCGTCGCCAATGTCCGCGCCAATCATCCCGATGCGCGGATTGATGGCGTGGATTCGGTGTCCGGCAAGGTTTCTGAAGAGCTCTATTCCACCGGCGTCATGGCGCTGGTCGCCGCGATGATCGCGATTTCGATCTATATCTGGGTGCGGTTTGAATGGCAGTTCGGGGTGGGGGCGCTGTTTGCGCTGGTCCATGACGTGACTCTGACCTTCGGGCTATTTGCGCTGACGCAGATGGAATTTGACCTCAACATAATTGCCGCGTTGCTGACCATCATTGGCTATTCGCTCAACGATACAATCGTGGTCTATGACCGTATCCGCGAGAATTTGAAAAAATATCGCAAGATGGAAATTTCGGCGCTGCTCGATCTGTCGGTGAACGAAACGCTGTCGCGCACGATTATGACCAATGCGTTCATGCTGATCACGCTGATGTCACTGCTGTTGCTTGGGCCTGACGTGATCTTTGGCTTCACCGCCGCAATGACTTTGGGCATGTTTGTCGGCACCTATTCGTCGGTCTATATGGCCGCGCCGATCCTGATCTGGCTGAAAGTGGGATCGCACAGCTTTGTGCCCACCGAAACCGTGGCCGACCGCGCACAGCGCAAGGCGATGGAAGGCTATGACACCGGCAAAGCCGTCGATCTCGGTAAAGAGTAAGCGATAATGGCTGATAGCTTCTGGCGGCAGGAGCGCGGCAGCGGGCCTTTGGTGTCAAAGCTGGGGCCTGCAGGGTTTCTGGTCGATGGCGTGCGGCATAGTGATGGCCTGTTGCTCTGGCCAGACCGCGCCGAGGGCTGGGCTGCGCCCGCTTTGAATGATCTGACAATAGAGGCGCTGGAGCCGATGCTGGCTGGCTTGCCAGAGGCGGAATTTGTGCTGATCGGCACGGGGTCGACAATGGTGCAGCCGCCGCGCGCTTTGGCGATGGCGCTCGACAAGCGCGGACTGGGGCTGGAAGCGATGGACAGCCGCGCCGCTGCGCGCGCCTGGGCCGTATTGCGGGCTGAGGACAGGCAGGTTGTGGCGGCTTTTTGGCCTTTGGGGTAAGTTCTTGCACAAAGCAAATGTGCTCCGGCGCAGGCCGGAGCTGTGGCTATAACGCGGTGTGGTTTGTGCTGGCACGCCCACGCTCCGGCCTGCGCCGGAGCACGTCATAGGTGGGACAAGTCACCCCATCATCTCGCGATGAAATTCCACCAATTGCTG
>JBGSTI010000055.1:0-4887 GCA_041736605.1 Sphingomonadaceae bacterium | reverse complement strand
GGCCGAGGCCCGCGCTGCTGCCGGAACCGGGGGCATGCTGGCTGCACCCAAGCCGGTGGCGATGGCCGAGGAAGATTGCAAGACCTGTGGCCGGGGCGGAGCGACTTTGGGCGCTGCGGCTGAATCGCAAGCGGTTGGCCGGGGCAAGGGCACCTGCGACGACAAACTGACCTATGACATGCGCTGGGCCGCGCGCCTGTCGCCGGAAATGCCGCTTTATCCCAAGGCCAGCGTCAAGGAAGCCGCAGGCGTCGAAGCCGGTTTGTGCGATGTTCGTGCGGTCACCTTTGTCACTGGGGCCAGCGTCAAGCAGGTTGCCGATTTCTATTACACCAAGGCCAAACGCGGCGGCTATTCGGCCGAATATGTGATGCGCGGCGGCGATCACGTGATGGGCGGCACCCGCGAGGTTGATGACGGCGCGTTCGTGCTGTTCTTCCGCCCGGTCAAGGGTGGCACCGAAGTGGATATGGTCGCCAATAACGGCCGCTGATGCAAACGCCCCCCTCCCTTCCAAGGGAGGGGCAGCGAGACTTACGGGCTTGCCCGTTAGTCGCAGCGGGGTGGGTAATCTGACCTCGCGCAGACTCGCATGCACCCACCCCAACCCCTCCCTTGGAGCCGCAGGCGAGCGTAGCTCAACGGAGGGGCTTTAGTAGCGACCAGCAATTGCATGGGCTGCATGCTTGCGCTAACCCACCGCGCATGACGATCAACGCTGCCTATCCCGCCATCCGCCTGCGCCGCAGCCGTGCCACGGCCTGGAGCCGCGACATGGTGCGCGAAAATACGCTCTCGCCTGCCAACCTCATCTGGCCGCTATTCGTGACATCGGGCACGGGCGTCGAGGAACCTATCAGCACCTTGCCCGGCGTATCGCGTTGGTCGGTCGATAATATCGTCAAACGGGCCAAAGAAGCGGTCGATCTGGGCATTCCTTGCATCGCCCTGTTCCCCAATACCCCGCCCGATCTGCGCAGCGCGAATGGCGATCAGGCGCTCAATCCCGATAATCTGATGTGTCAGGCGACGCGCGCGGTCAAGGATGCGCTGGGCGACCGGATCGGTGTACTCACCGATGTCGCGCTCGATCCCTATACGGCGCATGGTCAGGATGGTCTGGTCGATGATGCAGGCTATGTGATCAATGATGATACGGTGGCGATGCTGGTCGACCAGGCAGTCAATCAGGCCCGCGCCGGGGCCGATATTATCGCGCCGTCTGACATGATGGACGGCCGCATCGGCCAGATCCGCCGCGCACTGGAAATGGATGGGAATATCAATGTCCAGATCATGAGCTATGCCGCCAAATATGCCTCGGCCTTTTATGGCCCGTTCCGCGATGCGGTCGGCTCGCGCGGCCTGCTGAAAGGCGATAAAAAGGGCTATCAGATGGACCCGGCCAATAGCGACGAGGCGCTGCGCGAAGTGGCGCTGGATATCGCCGAGGGCGCCGATAGCGTCATGGTAAAGCCCGGTCTGCCCTATCTGGACATTGTCTCGCGGGTGAAGCGCGAATTTGGCGTGCCGGTGTTCGCCTATCAGGTGTCAGGCGAATATGCGATGATCGAGGCAGCAGTGGCGGCGGGCGCGGGGGATCGTGACGCGCTGGTGCTGGAAACATTGCTCGCCTTTCGCCGCGCCGGATGCAGCGGCGTGCTGACCTATCATGCCGCCCATGCCGCGCGCTTGCTCAATGGCTAATATCGTTCTGGAAACGCCGCGACTATTGCTGCGGCAATGGTGCGATGACGATCTTGGCCAGATGCTGGAACATATCAACACGCCAGGGGTGAAAAAGCATCTGAACGGCGTGGTGCCACCCGATCAGGTCGCGACCAATCTTCAGCGGATGCGCGATAATTTCGATGAACTGGGTTTCGCGTTTCTGGCGGTTGAGCGGAAAGCCGATGGCCTGTTTCTGGGCAGCGCCGGTTTTGCCATCATCGAAACACCAGCGGCCCCGGCCCTTCTGCAAGGCGCGGTGCAAATCGGCTGGCAATTGCGCGTCGATGCACAGGGCCAAGGCTATGCTACCGAGGCGGCCAGTCACTTGCTGGCCCATGGCTTTACCCGGCACAATTGGCCGATCATCTATTCGCAGACCAGCGAAAGCAATCGGCCATCCTGGCGGGTGATGCAGCGGCTGGGCATGACCCGGCGGGCCGAGCTGGATTATGCCGATGATGTCTTTCCGACCGAAGACAATCCCACGATGATCTGGTCGGTATCCCAAGAGGAGTTTGTGCAAAAATGAGCGTGACCCATCGCCCTGACGTGTCGATCATTCCGATCAATGGCAAGACGCCGCAAATCGATCCCAGCGCCTTTATCGCGCCGGGATGCCGGATCATTGGCGATGTGACCATCGGGCCGGACGTATCGATCTGGTATAATTGCGTGCTACGCGCTGATGTGTCGTCAATCGTGATTGGCGCGCGCACCAATATTCAGGATGGCAGCGTGGTGCATTGCGATGGACCTGCTCCGGGCCGGCCCGATGGATTTCCGACGACCATCGGCGAGGATGTGCTGATCGGGCATATGGCTATGGTGCATGGTTGCACGATCCATGATCGCGGCTTTATCGGCCTTGGCGCGATCATCATGAATGGTTGCGTGGTGGAAAGCGATGCGATGCTGGGCGCAGGCGCGTTGTTGCCTGAAGGCAAGCATATGAAAGCGCGCGAATTGTGGGTCGGTCGCCCAGCCAAGATGCTGCGAGAATTGCCCGATGCGGCGCTGCCCGCGCTCCAGGCCGGGGTTGCGCATTATGTGCAAAATGGGAAAGCGCATCAGGCAGCGATTGATGCGATGCTGGCGGGGGAATAGCCCTTGATACTCCGGCGCAGGCCGGAGTTGTGGCGGTTGTGAACTGGTTGGGCCTGTTATCGCCACCGCTCCGGCCTGCGCCGGAGCACAACGGCGTCAACCCGACTTAAATTTCATCGCCACGCCGTTCATGCAATAGCGTTTGCCCGTGGGGCGCGGACCATCATCGAACACATGGCCCAGATGCCCACCACAGCGGCTGCAATGCACTTCGGTGCGGGCATAGCCCAATTTGTAATCGGTCGAGGTGCCGACCATGCCCTTTAATGGCGCATAGAAACTGGGCCAGCCGGTGCCACTATCAAATTTGGTTGAGGACGCGAACAGCGCCTGATCGCAACCAGCGCAATGGAACACGCCCTTGCGCTTTTCGCGGTCCAGCGGGCTGGTGCCCGCGCGTTCGGTGCCTTCCTGGCGCAGCACGAAATATTGTGATGGCGTTAGCCGCTTTTTCCATTCGGCATCGCTGTACGTTACGGCGAAGCGCCGTTTCGTGGGTTTGGATTCGGCGGTGCCGCCACAGGCGGTGACGATAGGCAATGCCAAAGCGGCGCTGCCATAGGCAAAGACGCCGCCCAGCCATTGGCGTCGGCTGATGGGATATTGCAATGGGGTATCAGGCATGTTGTCCGCTCCTTGCCCTGCTATTCGTCCGGCCCCCCGATTTGGTTACACGATTATCGCGCTGCCTCAGCCATTGGCGATGCTGTCAAAGCGCACCGCCTCGCCCAGAGCCTGATCGGCCAGACTGCCTTCCCACATCGCCTGATAGCCGCGCACGAACGTACCCAAAGGCTTGCCGGTAATTTCCATGCCAGTGAACGGCGACCAGCCACAGCGCGAGGCCAGCCAGCTTTCTTCGATGGTCCAGCGTGCTTTCAAATCAACCACGGTGAAATCGGCGTCATAGCCCGCCGCAATCCGGCCCTTGCCGCGCAGGCCAAACACGCGCTGTGGCCCGGCGCTGGTCAGTTCGATCAAGCGTTGCAGAGTCAAACGCCCATGGGCGACATGGTTGAGCATCAGCGGCAACAGCGTCTGCACCCCTGGCATGCCCGATGGCGAGGCGGGATACGTCCGCGCCTTTTCCGCGATGGTGTGCGGCGCATGATCGCTGCCCAGCACATCGGCAACCCCCTGATTAAGCCAGTGCCACAGCCCATCGCGATGCGCGCCGCTGCGGATCGGGGGGTTCATCTGGGCATAGGTGCCGATAGCGGGATAGGCCTCTTCGCCCGCCAGCGTCAGATGCTGGGGTGTGACTTCGCATGTGGCAATATGCTTGTGCGCGGCCAGCAATTCGAGTTCGGCAGGCGTGGTAATGTGCAGCACATGGATACGCCGCCGGGTTTTTTCCGCCAGCGCCAAGATGCGCCGCGTTGCCAAAATCGCGCTTTCATCATCGCGCCACACCGGGTGCGAGGAGGGATCGCCCTCAACGCGCAAGTGCGCGCGCGCATTCATCCGCTCTTCGTCTTCGGCATGAATGGCAACGCGGCGGCTGCCCGACCGCAACACCCGCTCCAACGCTGCATCTTCGGCGACCAGCAGGCTGCCAGTGGACGCGCCCATGAAAATCTTGACGCCAGCGGTGCCGGGCAATTGCTCCAGCTCGGCCAGATGCTCGGCATTGTCCGCCGTTGCGCCAACATAAAAGGCATGATCGCAAAACATGCGATGATGCGCGCGGGACAGCTTGTGCTGCACCGCATCGGCGCTGTCGGTATTGGGTTTGGTGTTCGGCATTTCGAACACGGCGGTCACCCCGCCCAGCACGGCGGCGCGGCTGCCGGTTTCCAGATCTTCCTTTTCCTCCAGCCCCGGCTCACGGAAATGCACCTGGCTGTCGATCACGCCAGGCAGCACATCCAGCCCTGTGCAATCAACAATACTGGCGGCATCATTATAGCTGCCAATGCCCAATATCTTGCCGTCGCGCACCGCGACATCGGCCAGAACTGGGCCGCCGGGGGTATGAACTGTGCCGTTTTTAAGGATGAACTGGGGGGCGGTCATGCGTGATTCTTTCTGGCCAGACTATGGACTTTGCGT
>JBGSTI010000054.1:0-1713 GCA_041736605.1 Sphingomonadaceae bacterium | reverse complement strand
AGATTGCCGGTGGGTTCATCGGCAAAGATGGTGTGCGGGCGCGATGCCATGGCGCGGGCAATGGCCACACGTTGCTGTTCGCCGCCGGACAATTGGCTGGGATAATGGCCTTTGCGCTGGCCCAAACCTACGGCGTCCAGTTCAGCCGCCGCCCGCTCAAACGGCGTGTCCAGACCCGCCAGTTCCAGCGGCACTGCAACATTTTCCAGCGCGGTCATGGTGGGCAACAGGTGAAAGCTTTGCAGCACAATGCCAATCGCGGCGCGGCGGCTGCGCGCCAGATCATCTTCGCTGCGGCCGGAAAAATTCACACCCGCCAGTTCCACATCGCCGCCGCTCGCCTGTTCAAGGCCCGATAGCACTGCCATCAGCGATGATTTGCCCGATCCCGATGCACCCAGAATGGCGATGCTTTGCCCCTTGGGCACTTGCAGATCAATGCCGCGCAAAATATCGACGCGGGCATCCTTTGGCCCCAAAGAAAGGGTGACATTGCGGGCTTCAATAGCAATATCAGGCAAATCGCTGGCATTCGGCACGAAAAGGATCCTTCATCATGCGCGCAACCTCCGTAGCTTTGGCATTGGCCATGGGCTTGGCTGTTTTGGCTGGCGGCTGTTCGAATGAGCAGCCCGATACAGATGGGGCCGCAGCCGCAAAGGACAAGGGGGCGCAAGGATCACAAAATGCCAACCCGCGTGTGGCAGCGGCGGACGAGAAACTGGTGCTGGCCTTTGGTGACAGCCTGTATGCAGGCTATCAGCTGCCCGGCGATCAGGGTTTTGCCCCCGAACTGGAACGCGCGCTGGCGGCCAAGGGCATCAAGGCGCGGGTGCATAATGGCGGTGTGTCAGGCGATACGACCGCAGCGGGGCTGCAAAGGCTGGCCTTCACGCTCGATGGGCTGGAGCGTAAGCCCGATCTGGTGGTGCTGGGCCTTGGCGGCAATGACATGCTGCGCGGGATTTCGCCCGAACAGACGCGCGCCAATATGGTGGCGATGATGGACCTGCTGAAAGTACGCGGCATTCCGGCGGTGCTGACGGGCATGCTGGCCGCGCCCAATCTGGGGCCGGATTATGTCGATGCGTTCAACACCATATATCCCACATTGTCGAAAACCTATGACGCACCGCTTTATCCGTTTTTTCTGGATGGCGTGGTGGGCAAGGGTGATTTGATGCTGCCCGATGGCATTCACCCCAATGAAAAGGGTGTGGATGTGGTGGCCGGAAAGATCGCGCCGCTGGTGGTGGGGGTGCTCAAATAAATGACCAAAATTCGTCACCCTGAACTTGTTTCAGGGTCCATCCCGCCTCACATCCGGCGGGTAATTGGGCAGGATGGATGCTGAAACAAGTTCAGCATGACGATGCTTGGTTATTGCGTCCTTACATCGGCCCCGTAAACAAAATCGGGTCGATCCGCGCATCATTCCATTTCATGCCCCAATGCAGATGCGGGCCGGTAGACCGACCAGTCGAGCCGATATTGCCGATATACTGGCCTTGTTTCACCACATCGCCAACGCGCACCGCCAGTTTCGAGCAATGCAGAAACGCGCTGTTCAGGCCCATGCCGTGATCGATCATCAGCAAATAGCCTTCCAGCGTGAACGGCGTTTCGGCAGCCAGAGTCACCACGCCATCGGCAGGCGCGACGAACGGCGTGCCGCTGGTCCCGGTCGCGATGTCGAGGCCACTATGATAGCTG
>JBGSTI010000009.1:0-2369 GCA_041736605.1 Sphingomonadaceae bacterium | reverse complement strand
GCGGCTGCGATGATCGTCAAGGAAACAGCCCATCAGGCGGCTGGTGATCATACCGACGCCGGGCGTACGCACGCCGCGACCGGTCATGCAGCCATGCTGCGCCTCAATCACCACGGCGACGCCTTGCGGCTGCAAATGCTCCCAAATGCACTGAGCGACCTGCGCAGTAAGCCGTTCTTGCACCTGCAAGCGGCGGGCATAACCGTGCAGCACCCGCGCCAGCTTTGAAATGCCGACAACGCGGTCCTTGGGCATATAGGCGATGCTGGCGGTGCCCGTAATCGGCGCCATATGATGTTCGCAATGCGACTGGAACGGAATGCCTTTCAACAGCACCAGCTCGTCATAGCCGCCAACCTCTTCAAAGGTGCGGCTCAAATGATGCGACGGGTCTTCATTATAGCCCTGGCAATATTCGCGCCATGCCCGTGCCACACGTTTCGGCGTATCGATCAGGCCTTCCCGCGCCGGATCGTCACCGGCCCAGGTCAAAAGCGTGCGAATCGCATCCTTTACATGGTCAGGAACCGCCAGCTTGCCGTCTTCGGCCAGCTCATCATGATCATTATGGGCACAGCTTGCCATGGAATTTCCCTTCAATCAGCGCAGACGGCCCGGAAACCGGCAAACCGTTCACTACGCTATCGCGTGCCTGCTTTATCAGCGGCACAATTCCAGTGAAGGGGGAAAATGGTGCACCCGGAGCGATTCGAACGCCCGGCCCTCAGATTCGTAGTCTGATGCTCTATCCAGCTGAGCTACGGGTGCACTGGAGCGCCGCTATTAGAAAGGGCGGTTGCGCTTGGCAACCCCTAACTCGCCGCTGACCCATGAAATTTTTCAAGCATTTTGGCCAAGGCCTGATCGCCGGGCGGCATCGGCAGGTCATTGCCGGATTGCTTTACAATGACATCCACCGCAACCCAGCGTAGCGCCAGATGCTCCAACGCCAGGATCTGGCCTTGCCATTGCGGCACCCAATAGAGATGCAATTGAATGGGCTTTTGCGCCCCGGCATCAGCCGATCCAATATATTGAAAATGCGCCGCTAAAGCCGTGATATCAAGCTCCTCTTGCAATTCGCGAACCAGCGCGTGTTGATGGCTTTCATGCTGATCCACCTTGCCGCCGGGAAACTCCCACAGCCCGCCATGATGCTTGGTCCATGGCCGCTGGGCCAGCAGTACCTGCCCTGCCCCGTCGATCAACGCCGCCGCCACCACCTGAATCGCTGTCGGATTATTTTCCATGGGCCCGCCATCCTTCAATCTTTTCTTAAGGCTGTTCGCGCAAAAGGCCAATGTCGGGAAAAGTAATTACGGGAGACCAGCGCATGAAAGTCATCAGCGCCTTGATCGCTCAGGGGAAGTCAGTGCTGGCCAGCCAGCACGGAGCAACCGCAATTGAATATGGGCTGATTGTTTCGCTGATCGCGCTGGCCGCTGTCGGTGCAATGGGCAGCTTTGGCAATTCGAGCGGCGGCATGTGGGAATATGTCGAAACCAAAATCACCAAAGACTGATCAGTAAAGTTTTATCGGGCTGTTTACGAAATCTCAATAACCGCCCCGTAGAAAAGTCTTAGCAGGCCCGGAAGGGATGAAGGGCCAGCTAGGGTAAGTTAGACTGCAACCAAGGAGACCATCCATGAAATTCATCAAGAACATGTTCGCTGACAAGAAGGGCGCTACCGCCATTGAATACGGCCTGATCGCTGCTCTGATCGCAGTTGCTGCCATCACCGCCATGGGCGACCTGGGTAACAACCTGACCGCGACCTTCGACGACGTGTCGGACGATCTGGTTCAGGCTTAATCCTAAGCCTCGTCGCAAGACGAACCAAAAGACGGGTGGCAGGAAACTGCCGCCCGTTTTTGCGTGTGCGTTTGATACATATCGGTTCGTCATTGCGGGCCGATCAACAAGGGATGACCTCTATTTCGACGTCGAAACCTTTACGTCATAGACAATGATCTTGACCTTATCCCCGGCCTTCAACACCGAATTGGAGGTTAGCGCGTTGAGCACCAGAAACCGCTCCATCTGGCCGCTGGTATAGGCCATACGTGCGCTCATGGTCTGAAGCGTATCGTTACGGCCAACCGTCATCACCTGCACCTTGCGCGGTTTGATCGCCGCTGCCTCCTGCGTCGTCAGGCGCTTCATGCTGTTATACATCGGCGTGAACGTGGCGCTGGCCCCTGCAGGCGTGATCGAGACAAAGTGAAATGCCTGATTGTTCGCCAGCTCATAGGCAAACACCGTCACATCAACGCTCTGCTGGCCATTGGCGACTCGCGCGGTGGCAAATGCCGCCGGAATGCCGTTCACGGTCGTCCGGTTGATCGCATTATAGCTGATCCCCGTGCC